>SLQW01000135.1 GCA_007131295.1 Pseudomonadales bacterium
GCGCTGACCACGATCAGCATTCTCGATCCGGGCGAGACCGCCGACTCACCGCGCATTCGCGCGGAGTCCGGCGCGTTCGCCATGGCTACGCTGCACTACGCCTACGATCAGTGGCGGCAGTTCGGCCAGCCGCCGCCATCGGTGGTCGCCGACATCTGGGACGACTACTGTGCGCTGCTCGACGAAGTCCCGAGCGAACGCCTGCATCAGCGCATCCACGCCGGGCACAACTGCTGGGTGCTGCCCGAGGAGGAGCGCTTCTTGAGCGGCCGCCTGATCGAGGCGACCTGCCTGGTGGGCACGCGCGATCAGCTCATCGAGCGCCTGCAGGCCATGCATGCCGCCGGACTCGACGAGGTCATGATCCTGCCGGCGTTTGACCCGCGCTACGAAGTACTCGAGCGGGTCGGAAAGGACCTGATCCCCAACCTGACCGGCAGATGAGCTCTACGACAAGGAACGAGGCCGCGCTTCAGTCGAGAAGCATCCAGACAATGAACGCCAGGCCGAGAAACGGCAGGCTCCTGCCTACGATGAAGATCCGGTATTCCCACCAGCGGCTCTTGGCGCCGAGCGAATAGGCGATTTTCGGCCGCGGGACGAACCAGCAGAAAAGACCCGCGCCCAACACCCCCGAGGTGACGACCACGTTGGTGCCTCCGAACTGATCCATGAAATCGAGAAAGGGCATGCCCATGACGGAAAGCTCGACAGGCGTGAAGCTCAACGCGGACGGCACGCCGAGAAAGAGCATGAGCACGCCGACCGCCAGGACTGAGCGTCGATTGCTCATGCTGAACTCTTCGGCGACCGCCGCGATGATCACTTTCAAGCCCGCCAGACAGGAACTGAACGCAGCTGCGAAAAACAGAAAGAAAAAAGCCATCGCAAGCCAGACACCGGCACCCATTTCCGCAAAGACGCGTGGCAAGGTGTCGAACGCGAGCTGGCTACCGGCGCCGGGGTCGAATCCGTAGGTGAACACGAAGGGGAAAATCATCCAGCCCGCAAGCAGCGCGATGGAAGTTTCCGTACCGGCGACAACCAGACTCGCACGTGGGACGTTGGTGCGGCGCGGAATGTAGCTGCCATAGGTCACCAGGTAGCCCTGACCGATCGCCAACGTGTAAAACGCCTGCCCGAAGGCGAAAAACCAGAGCCCGGGACGCCCGAGCTGGCTGAAATCCGCTTCGAACATGAAGCGACGGGCCTGATCCCAGCCGTCCATGCGCAAGGCGTAGAGCGCAATGCCGATGATGAAAAGCACCAGCACCGGCATCAGCAGCCTGGAAAACGTCTCGATGGCTCTGACACCGCGTATCAGCAGCAACGTGGCGAGTACCGTGACGGCGAAGAAATACCAGAGCGAGTTGTAGCCGACCGTGAAATCGTCGAACGGCTCCACAGCCATGCGCAACGCAGAGACGGCATAGCCGAGCGTCCACCCGGTGATGACCAGGTAGTAGCTGGTGATGGCGGTGGTGAGCAGCACCACGAACCAACCGTAGACGGTCCCCAGACGATTGACCTGACGGAACGTACCGACCACGCTGCCTTGGGCGAGGCGGCCCGCACCGACCTCGAGCATCATTATCGGAATCGCGACGACCAGCAGCGCGATCAGATAGGCAAGGATGAATGCACCCCCGCCGTTCTCGCCCACCATGTAGGGAAAGCGCCAGAGATTACCCAGCCCAACGGCTGCTGCGGCCATCGAGAAGACGAACGCAGGTTCGGATGACCACTGCGCGCGCTGAACTTCAACTGCCTGCGCATCGCCTGATCGCGCCAAATCAACTCCAGGTTTGCAGCTGGACGCGGCACACTCTACGCAAAGGCGTGCGGTGGCCTCAAACCGCATCGAGCGCGAAGGCCAGCGCAGCTCCGGATCGGCAGGTCACTGCACTTCTTCGAATCGGCAACGAAAAGACGGCCAGAGAAGATGGCGCACTCAGCCATCCCATCGACGCGCCTGGTCGCAGAGCTGATCATTCGATCAGCTCCATCGACCAAACGCACCGAGTACCCCGCCATAGCGGGAGCGTTAGATCAGATCAGTAGCCCAGAAGGCGGGCGTAGCGCTCGCGGTGGAAGGCCTGATTGCCGTAGAGCGTCTCGAGCGCACGCGCGCGCTTGAGATAGAAACCGGCATCGTACTCGTCGGTCATGCCGATCCCGCCGTGCATCTGAATCAACTCGTTGGAAACCAGATGCAGATGGTCGCCCATCTTGGCCTTCGCCAGGGAGCACAGTTCCGCGATGTTGTCGGCGTCGGCGTCGATGGCCTGCAGTGCAGACTCGACGCAGGAACGCGCGAGCTCCATGCCCGAATACATATCCGCGGCGCGGTGGCCGAGCGCCTGGAAGGAACCGATCACGCGACCGAACTGCTTCCGGGTCTGCAGATACTCGAGCGTCATAGCGAAAGCCTGCCCGGCAGTACCGAGCATCTCGGCGGCGAGTCCTGCCCGTCCGCGGTCGAGTACGGCATCGAGCAGCGGAAACCCGGCATCGAGGGTGCCGAGCAGACTGTCAGCGCCCACCTTGACCTTGCTGAAGGTGACGTCGGCATAACCCCGGCTGTCGGCGGTGACCCGGCGCGAGCGCGATACGCCTTCGGCATCCGCAGGCACCAGGAACAGGGAGATGCCCTCCTCGCTGCCGGCGCTACCTGAAGTGCGTGCCGCGACGACGAAGGCCGTGGCCGCCATGCCTTCGAGTACGCCCACCTTACGACCGTCGAGTTCGTACCCGTCTCCGGAGGCCTTGGCAGCAAGCGCTGTCTGCAGCGGCGCATGACGCGGGCCCTCGTCCACGGCCAGCGTGAGAATCGCAGAACCGTCCACCAGCTGCGGCAACCAGGCCTGCTTCTGCTCCTCACTGCCACCGAGCACGATTGCCGACGTGCCGATGAGACCGGACGCCAGCAGCGGCGAAGCGGTGAGCTGACGACCGAGTTCCTCGAGGATCAATCCAAAGGTGAGACAGCCGAGATCAGACCCGCCGTAGTTCTCGGGCACCAGGATGCCGGTCCAGCCCATCTCCACCATGGCCGCGTAGGCCTCTGGGGCGTAGCCAGTCTCGACGCCGGAGTCGCGCATTTCCCGGAACTTGCGCACCGGATACTTCTCGTCGACCCAGGACTTCGCCTGATCGCGAATCAGGGTCTGTTCTTCGTTCAGTGCTGCCATTGCTAGTCGTCCTCGTAATCGGTCCGGCTCAACCCTTCTGGGTGGTTTCGGGGAGTCCCAGGATGTTCTTGGAAATGATGTTCTTCTGGACCTCGGCAGAGCCACCGTAGATCGAGATCGCCTTGCCCCAGAGCCACTCGCGAACGGTGGCGAGCTCGTCGTCGTCAAAGGTCTCGCCCTCCCAGCCGAGCCCCTGCTGACCCATGATCTCGAGCGTGAGTTCGCTGCGCGCCTGGGCAATGCCGGTGGCGGAGTTCTTCATGATCGACGCCGCGGCGCTGACCTCCGGATTGCCGCGCGCTTCGGCAGCGATGCGCTCAGCGGTGAGCTTGTGGGCCGCGGCGTCCATCAGGTGGCGTGTCAGGCGCCCACGCAGATCCGGGTCGTCGAGACGCCCCTCGGCGTCGACGCCGACGTAGCGCTTGGCGATGTCGTAGAGCGCTTCCGGCTTGCTGCGCCCGCCCGGGCCCGCGGCACTGGTCTGGCTCGCCCGCTCGTGCTGGAGCAGGCGCTTGATGACATTCCAGCCATCGTTCAGCTCACCGAGCAGATCGTCCTTCTCGGCACGGGCATCGTCGAAGAACGTCTCGCAGAACGGCGAGGCGCCGGAGATCAGGCGGATCGGTCGCGTGCGCACGCCCGGTTGATCCATGGGCAACATGAGGAAGCTGATGCCCTTGTGCTTCGCCACCGATTTGTCGGTGCGCACCAGGGCGCCACACCACTGCGAGATGTCGGCGCCGGAGGTCCAGATCTTCTGGCCGTTGACGACGAAGTGGTCGTCGCGATCCTCCGCCAGGGTGCTCAAAGACGCGAGATCCGAGCCGGCGTTGGGCTCAGAGAGCCCCAGGCACCAGCGCACCTTACCGCTGGCAATGCCGGGCAGGTGCCGCTGCTTCTGCTCTTCGGTGCCGTACTCGAGGATCGTCGGTCCGACCATGGTCACGCCCATACCGGCCAGCAGCGGGATCGGATTGATCGCGCGCGCCCGTCCCATTTCCTGAGCGAGTGCGCGAACGTGGGCGTGGTCGAGGCCGGCACCGCCGTATTCCTGCGGCCAGTGCGGAGCACCCCAACCCCGCTCCGCCAGCGCATCGCGCCAGGCCGCCATCTCGGGAGAGAGCTGGTCCGCCCCTCTGCCCTCCATGGCCGGCGTCACGCCCTTGAGGGAAGCCGGAAAGTGGTCCGCCAGCCAAGCCCGGACTTCCGCCCGGAACGCTTCGAGTTCGCCGCCCTGTTCGGTCTTCGCCTTCGTCGCAGTCGCTGTCATGTCTCTCGCTTCCTGTTGGCATGCCGGCCGCGCCGCGCCGCCGATCCTGCCGGGACCGACCTTGCACCTGCGCCGCCTCGATTAAGACGTGAAGCTTAACCCGAGCGGACGCTTCGGGACACTCCGA
>SLQW01000172.1 GCA_007131295.1 Pseudomonadales bacterium
CGACGGACGACTGGGATTTTGGTGAGGGGGCTGGCTTCTATCTCGATGCGACGGAGAAGCCGTGGCACGGGCGGTTTCAGATGGCGACGTATGTTACGGAGGAACTGCCGGAGCTGATCGGTAAGCAGTTTCCGGTGAATCTCGATCGGATGGGGGTTTTCGGGCACTCCATGGGCGGGCATGGGGCGCTGACTTTGGCGTTGAAGAACCCGGAGCTGTACCGCTCGGTTTCGGCGTTCGCGCCCATCGTGGCGCCGTGCGAGGTGCCTTGGGGGAAGAAGGCGTTCGCGGGATATCTGGGTGAGGACGAGGAGGCGTGGGCGGCGCATGATGCTTGTCGGCTGCTGGAGCAGGGCACGTTCCCGGACACGATCCTGATCGATCAGGGGATGAAGGATCAGTTCCTCGCTGAGCAGCTCGTTCCGGAGCGTTTCGAGGAGGCGGCGGACGCGGCCGGGCAGGATTACGCGCTGCGCCGGCACGACGGCTACGATCACGGCTACTACTTCGTCTCCACCTTCATGGACGATCACCTCCGCCATCACGCCGAACGCCTTTGCTGACCCCATCCCCGATCGGCGCGCCCGCGCTCCGCGCGGCCACACCTTCCCACATGGGCTTCGCTAGCCTCTGGCTCCTTGCTCGAATCGAGCGGATTGTCGTGGGAAGGAGTGCATCGCGCAGCGATGCGCTCCGATCGCGGACTGCGGCCGGATTCCGGCATGACGTCGATCGGCGCGCCCGCCTTCGGCGGCCACACCTTCCCACACGCGTGTCGCCAGCTTCCGGCTCTTCGCTTGAATCGAGCGGATTGTCGTGGGAAGGAGTGCCGGCAAAGCCGGCGCTCCGATCGAGGACTGCGGCGAGGTTCGGGCGTAACGCCGATCGGCGCGCCCGCGCTGCGCGCGGCCACACCTTCCCACATGGGAGGTGCCAGCTTCCTGGGGTGTTGACGCTGGGACTGTCAAAAGTGGGAGGGTGTGGCTAGACTCGGCGCATTATTCGAAAAGACCTCGCCGGACTCCGCCGAAGGACCTGCATGAGCGAATCCCACTCCAAGGGTGTGCCGCCAGGCACAGGCCCCGGAATGACTGCGCCACGGGGTCGCCTCCCGTTCACTACCCTGTTCGCCTACGCCGTGCCCACTTCTGGCATCGGCTTCATGTTCTTCATGGCCCTGCTCTACCTGATGATCTTCTCCACCGACGTGCTGTTGATCGCACCGGCGGTGGTCTCGGTCATCCTCGGCGTTTCGCGCATCCTCGATGCGGTCACCGACCCGCTCGCCGGGTACCTGAGCGATCGCACCCAGTCCCGCTTCGGTCGCCGCCGGCCCTGGCTCGTGCTCTCGGCGCTGCCGCTCGCCGGCGTGTTCCTGATGATGTGGGCGCCGCCGGCAACGCTGGAAGGCCCGGCGCTGACAGCCTGGATGGCGGTAGCGATCATCGGCTTCTACGCGACGATGACGCTGGTGAACGTGCCGCACATTTCCTGGGGTGCGGAACTCACGCCGGACTACCACGAGCGCACTCGCGTGTTCGGCGCCCGCCTGCTGCTGCTGAACGTCGGTGCCTTCACCGCGATCCTCTGCCTGCTCTACATCATCGCTGCCGACGAACCGCGCCTCGTGGTGGGTCGGCTGATGCTTATCGTCGGCGTGCTGACGGCGCTGATGACCATCGGCTCGGCGGTGTACCTGCGCGAGCGCCGCGAGTTCGTCCAGCGCGGCCCGGAGCGCATCGTCGGCGCCTACACCGACGTGGTGAAGAACCCCCACGCCCGCCTGCTCCTGATCGTGTTCTTCATCGAGTCCCTGGGCGGCGCGACCATCGGCGTGCTGACGCCGTACATGGCCACCTACGTCATCGGTGACATCTCCTTCCCGCTCGTCGTGGGCACCTACATGATCTGCATGACGGTGACGGTACCGCTGTGGTCGCCGCTCGGCCGTCGCTTCGGCAAGAAGCGGCTGTGGCTGTTCTCCATGCTCGGGACTGCGTTCGGCTTCGGTGGTTTCTTCTTCCTCGGCGAGGGCGACGTGATGCAGACCTTCGTACTCGCTGGTTTCCTCGGCATCGTTGCCGGCTGCGGCAATGTGATGGCGCCCTCGGTGCAGTCCGACATCGTCGACTTCGACGAGCACAAGACCGGCGAGCGCAAGGAGGGCGGCTACTTCGCCGCGTTCAACTTCATCCAGAAGTCTGCCGCCGGCGTGACCATCATGCTCACGGGCTTCGTGCTGCAATTCTCGGGCTACGAGCCGAACGTCCCGCAGAGCGATTCCGCCATCCTGGCGATCAAGTCGCTCTACGCGCTGTTCCCCTTCGCCTGCTACCTGATCGGTTCGATTCTGTTCCTGCGCTTCTCGCTGAACGAGAAGGAACACGGCGTCATCCGCAACGACCTCGAATCGCGCCGGCGCCTCAACGGCGACTGACGAGGGCGTCCACCACGGCCGGGGCGAAGTCGCCGGCGCCGAGGTCCGCGAGGGTGGCGAGGCCGCCCGGGTTGACGATGTTCGCTTCGAGCAGCCAGGGACCGGCGATGTCGAGTCCGGCGTAGCCGATCTGCCGCTCGGCGAGCCAGAGGGCGCTGCGGTGGGCGAGGCGTTGTACGTCGGGCGGGATCGGCACGCAGGTCGCCTCACCGCCGCGAGCGAGGTTGGAAGCGGCGCCGACGGCGCGACGGTGGTAGCCGGCGATGACGCGGCCGTTCGCTACCAGGATGCGCCATTCGCCCGCCTGCGATTCCGGGACCCAGCGCTGCAGCAGGCAGTAGGCGTTCGCGCGGGTCAGGTTGCGGGCCGCCCAGGCGAAACGCTGGGATCCGGCTTCCGCCACCACCATGCCGCGACCGAAACTGCCGCCGGGCGGCTTCAGAACGAAGCGCCCGCCTTCGCGCAGCGCGGTCTCGATCAGCGCTTCGGAATTGTCGAACGCCCAGGTGGCTGGATGGGGCAGCTCGATTTGGGCGGCCAGGCCGTACTTGCCGTGCCAGAGCAGCAGCGCTTCCGGGCGCGTCACGAAGTGGACCGAGGTGGGCAGGGCGGCGAGCAGCTGCATTTTGTCGAGGAAGCTGCCGCGGCGGCCGAAGCCGAGAATCCAGATGCGTTCGCAGGTGGCTAGGTCGAGCACGGCGCCGTCGACACGGTGGACGCAGATGCGACCATTCGCGAGGTGTAAAGTGTCGATTGAGGCGCGCACGGTGGCGATGCCGCGGGCGGCGAACGCGGGAGCGAGCAGCGACGCATTCTCCCAGGGCTCCGGGCGCTCGGTGGCGGTCAGTAGGGCGGTAGGCCCCTGAGGCATTCTGGCGCTCCGGAACGGTCTTTATGGTGCAGGATCGGTTGCGTGACAGGACGGTTGCAATCGTCCAGACGCACCCCTATTTTCCTGCTACGAGACACCCGGGTGGCGCGCCATTCATCGGCAGCGGCACCATCGAGAGATCAGTATGAATTCTCACCGGCTTGCAGTCGAAGACGTTCCCATCTTCGAGCCCCGTGAACTCTCCGATGAGCGTCGGCGCGCACTCAAGGACGAGATCCGTTCGCTGCTCAAGGCACGTGACGCGGCACTCGTGGCGCACTACTATACCGACGGCGACGTGCAGGAACTGGCGGAGGAGACCGGCGGCTGCGTGTCCGATTCGCTGGAGATGGCCCGTTTTGGCCACAACCATCCGGCGTCGACACTGGTGGTTGCCGGTGTCCGCTTCATGGGCGAGACGGCGAAGATCCTGAGCCCTGAGAAGACGGTCTTGATGCCAACGCTCAAGGCAGAGTGCTCGCTCGACCTTGGCTGCCCTCCAGACGAGTTCGCGGCGTTCTGCGATGCGCATCCGGACCGCACCGTGGTGGTGTATGCGAACACTTCCGCGGCGGTGAAGGCGCGTTCGGACTGGGTGGTCACGTCGAGCATCGCGCTGGACGTGGTCGCCTATCTGCGCGACGAGGGCAAGAAGGTGCTGTGGGCACCGGATAAGCACCTCGGCCGCTACATTCAGGACGAGACCGGCGCCGACATGCTGATGTGGGACGGTGCCTGCATCGTCCACGAGGAGTTCAAGACCAAGGGCCTGCACGACATGAAGGCGGTGTATCCGGACGCTGCGGTGCTGGTGCATCCGGAGTCGCCGCGCGGGGTGATCGATCTCGCTGACGTGGTCGGGTCGACCTCGCAGATCCTGAAGGCGGCACAGGAGCTGCCGAACGAGACGTTCATCGTCGCGACGGATCGCGGCATCTTCTCGACGCTCAGGCGCAAGGCGCCGGGCAAGCGCTTCATCGAGGCGCCGACGGCGGGCGAGGGTGCGACCTGCCGGAGCTGTGCCCATTGCCCGTGGATGGCGATGAACGAGCTCGACGCGCTCGCCGCGACGCTGCGCGCCGGCAACACCGCGAACGAGGTGCACGTCGACCCGGAACTCGCCCGCCAGGCCATGATTCCCCTTCAGCGCATGCTCGACTTCAAAGCCCGCTGACCCCCCAGAATCGCCCGATACGTCGTGGGAAGGAGTGCAGTGCGCAGCACTGCGCTCCGATCGGCGACTGCCGCC
>SLQW01000079.1 GCA_007131295.1 Pseudomonadales bacterium
AGGCTGGCAGATAGCGCGCATGCACCTGCAACAGGTGTCGAGAGAGATCCGCAAGCTCAGCGGCTGAAGGCCTGCCGCTCGCGTGCTGACGTCATGCAGGCTCAGCCTTATGCCGTGCTACCTGAGCAGGTGATGCCAGCAGCCGATCGAATCTTTCCGCTACCGCGTCAAGAAAGCCCTGCATGTCCACGACCGTCTCTGCAGCAGGATTGGCGGTTTTTCCGGCCAGATCACCAGTAACGATCCCGTCGTCGACCGTATCGATGAGCGCCGTCTTGAGCGCCGCGGAATAGGCGAAGAGCGCTTCATCCTGCGTTCGCTCGGCGATGGCTTCCAGCGCGTTGGCAACCGCATAGATCAGCGCGGAAGAGTTGAAATGCGCCTCCCGTCCACTGGTCTCCTGGAAACGCAGGTAGAGATCGTGGGCGGTACCGTGAGGTGCCTCGAACAGCATGGTGCCGTTCTTACTCTCGATGATCGAGCTCGCCGTCGCGAGGCTGCCTCCGAGGGCAGCAGTGATATCTGAAAAGACATCACCATCCAGATTCTGGGCCGGATAAAGGGCGTTGCGCGGCGGATCGGTGATCATCTTGATGAGCTGACTCGACGGCCGCATGATCATGAATGAAGGAGGTGGTGTATCGGCCCGTGCAAGCTCGCGGCGAACTTCGGAAATCACCGCGCTGAATACCTCGTCATACTCCATGTACTCCCGTTTGAGCCCGAAGTAGACCTCCTTGCCTTTGCGCGAGGCGTCCCGGAAAACCTGGCTCACCCAGTCCTTGATTGCGTCCCTGTCGTTCGACATCAGCAGGATTGGATCGCCCTGCCGGACTCTGCGTACGTGACGTTCGTCCCCGTCGACGACCACCTTGACCAGGCCATCCTCGTGAGCAGGCATATTGAAGCTGCCGTACTGATCGCCACCACCGGCACTCATGCGGGAAATGGACACATGTGCTTTGCGCGTCGGTATTCCGTGCAGCTTGAGCTGATCGACGAGCTTGTAAAGCTTGCGTCCAGTCGTGTTGTCGGGCACGCCCCAGAGCGCCCGCTTTGGAGGATTGGCGACGATGCGCGCGGCCTGGGCGTCGATCAGCTCGTAGTTGTAGGCGAGTCCTTTTGCTTTGAACTGTTCCTGATACCTCTCAGTGAAGATTTTTTCGATGGTGCTTCGCATCACGCCGTCGTAGCCGGGTATCACCGTATCCTTGAGACCCAGATAGGCATCGCGCTCCTCGTTGATGGCTCGCTGAAAGAAGCTGTGCGCCCAGGAGCGAACATCATCGATATCGTTGGTAGCCAGCAGCCAGGGGTCACCCCGCTTAATGTCGCGCCGGTGCAGCTCTACCGGATCGCCACTGCGCCCAACGAACATCAGTTTGACCACGCCTGTCGCACTGGACAGCTCGCTGTAGCTGTCCTTGATACCGCCGTCCTCCATGGTGTCGACGACGATGTCGCGATCGATCCACTGCGGATGCTCGACAAGAAGGTTGTGGAACTGGATGTCTTCGCGGGTGATGTTGCCACCGATACCTTTGCGGATCGCTCCGTTCGGTGTCGCGGTCGCCAGCCTGTTGAGCGCGGTACGGTCCACTTCCGGGTGCTTCTCGAGCAAGGCTTCGAGTTGATCCCTGTTGACGGTCATCCCCGCGTTCTTGACTCCGACGCCGAAGCGTTTGAGAGCTTCAATGGCATCGAGGACGACCTGCCCGTTGGTCAAGAGGCGGTTTTCGGCTGAAAGGTCAATTTCGACGAGTTCAATGTCCAGGCGCGACGTGACGAACATTTCGAGAATCTTCTTGAACGCCACCTGAGCCATTTCGTCACCGTGCAGAATGACCAGCGCTGAGCCGACCTTGATCCTGCTGCTCATCCATACCTCCGAGTCGTCACCGAGCGCCCAGTCTAGCGGAATGGAATGGTGCGCGAGTCGGTCGGTCGGGACGCGAACGGCTACAGACGCTCGTGCCCGTGATAGTGCGCCATGACCTCGTAGCTACCGTCGCTCTGAAACAGAACCACCGGGTAGGTATCTACCCGATCGCCGATCTCCATGCCCGGGGACCCCCAGGGCATGCCGGGCGCACTGATGCCCCGAGCGTCCGGGCGCTCTGCGAGCAGCTGCCGTACTGCATCCGCCGGCACGTGACCCTCGACCAGATACCCGCCGATCTCTGCGGTGTGGCAGGAAGCCATCGGTGCCGGCACACCGAGCTCCCGCCGCTTCAGGTGGATGTTCTCGGCCATGTGCACGACGACATCGAAGCCCTGGGCGCGCATGTAGTCGACCCAGTCGCCGCAACAGCCGCAATTCGGATCCTGGTGTACCAACATCTGCGTCGCGTCCCCACTGGACCCTACGTCGGTAAGCAACTCACCGGAGTCAGCACAGGCGGCCACGAGTCCCAGCGACAAGACGAGGATCGGGAGGATCTGACGGTGCACATGATGGGACATGGCAATCTCCGGAGAAGAAAATTGGACAACGGTGACCATTTCACCATCGTCGCAGCTCGAGGACGAGGTTACCGGTTCAGGGCCAGGCACCGTCCGTCCGGGCAGGTCCGCGGGACCCAACAGCTGCTAACGTATTGAGCCAGCTTGTGGATTCGCGGTCGTCAGCTGGAGTGAACGTTGCCTGCGATGGGGGGGGCATCGCGACCTGGAATCGTGTCTCGGATCCCGGCGCGTTTACGGCGGCGGCTGCACCGCCGATCGTTGCGCCGCCCCGGGGGCGGCACAACTTCCCACAGACCGGGGGCTGCATCCACGCGAATCAGCCATAACGAAAAACGGCGCCCGCAGGCGCCGTTTTCAGATTTGGAGCGGGAAACGAGACTCGAACTCGCGACCCCAACCTTGGCAAGGTTGTGCTCTACCAACTGAGCTATTCCCGCGTTCTGACTTGCTACCTTACCTGGGGGTCGCGAGTCCCTCGCGAGGCTGACCGCCCGTCCCACCCTTGGCAAGGTTGTGCTCTACCAACTGAGCTATTCCCGCATCTGGCGACCAATCTACCACTGGCGGTGGCGTTGGCAAAGATGGCGTCCCCTAGGGGATTCGAACCCCTGTTACCGCCGTGAAAGGGCGGTGTCCTAGGCCTCTAGACGAAGGGGACGCTGTACTCTCATTGCCCCAGGCCAGGACCCCCAGGGCAACAGGCCGCGTAGTCTAGCAGCGAAGCCTGCCGAGTCAAGAAATCTGGGGCATGATCAGCGCGCTTTGCGCGGGGGGAGCGCCTCGCCAATGGCCGGAATCGGAGCGCAGCTGCGCTGCACTCCTTCCCACGGTAGACGCCGCGCTTTGCGCGGGGGGAGCGCCTCGCCAACGGCCGGAATCGGAGCGCAGCTGCGCTGCACTCCTTCCCACGGTAGACGCCGCGCTTTGCGCGGGGGGAGCACCTCGCCAACGGCCGCGATCGGAGCGCAGCTGCGCTGCACTCCTTCCCACGGTAGACGCCGCGCTTTGCGCGGCGTCTACCACGTAAACCCGATGCCGATGATGTAGGTGACGTCGGATTTCTTTCTGCCAGGCGCCGGTTCCGTCTCGTGGTCGAAGTCGATCCGGAAGTTGGCATCCAGGAACGCGTTCATGGCGTACCGCAGGCCAGTGGAGGTCTTCAGGAGCTCGCCGCGATCCCGGTCCGCCAGAACCAGCAGCTCGTTGCGGTGAAACAACTCCATGCGCCGGCTGAAGAAGAAACGGTTGTAATCGGCACCAATGCGGAAGGCGCGGTTGTTGTCGCTCTCGTTTCCGACCTTCTCGATCACTTCACTGATGCCGCCCTCAATGGAAAACGCTCCGAGCGTCGTGTCCCAGAACTGATAACCGACACCGAGACCGAGCGTCACTCGATAGTCCACCTCCCTGAGCTTGTCCTGGAAGTACTCGCTGCTGCCGAAGGCGTACCAGTCGTCCTGGAAGAACCAGTCGAGCTGATAGCCGACCCGGTAGAGCTCCCGGGTCGTGTTGCCGTCGTCCTTCTTCAGATCTACGTCCGCAGTGGCCTGATGCCGCAGGGCACCCCGGCGCAGCAGAGTACTTGCACGCAGGGCATGACTTTCGGTGTCGCTGTTGCCATCGGAAATGTTCAGGCCATACGTGACGCGTGAGACCCAGCGGTCGGTAGGCCTGGCGCGCAGCTGGGTCACGCTGGCCTGCTGGATAGCCGCGACATCGAGCGCACGTTCGCCCGTCTCGTCGACGATCACCTGGCGGCCATCTTCGTCGACGTCGAGCCGCGCCAAAGCGCGTTCGCCATCCGGCAGTTCCAGGTTGATCTCTCGCTGAGTTTCGATCGAGGCGATCGCGTCACGCTCGATCATCAGCACTCCACCCCATTCCGTCTCGATCCGCAGAGTGGTGGCATCGAGGGTCTCAACGGTCCCGGTCACCTGATCTCCGTTCTTCAGGTAGATCACGTCCGCGTAGGCAGGGGCAGCCAGCAGGAAGGCCAGCAGCAGGATGCGGTGGGCGCCAGTCATGTGCACTCCTCTTGAGATTGATGGACCTGACTCCCGGAGGAGGCAGACTCGGACTCAGTCCGTACGCGTCGCAAGCAGGCGACTCCCGACCCAATGACGCGCGAAATGGTTTGCAGTTCGGCCGCTACGACTGCCCCGGGCCAGCGCCCAACGCAGTGCTTCCGCGCGCGCCGCCTCATCGAACGGCAGCGCGCTGCCGTAGCGCTCCGACAGGACCGATACCCAGTGTGCGGCCACCGCCAGATAGGGCTCCTGGGGCATGGGCTGAAAAGACACCCAGAGACCGAAACGATCGGAAAGGGAAACCTTCTCCTCAGTGGTCTCCCCCGGATGAATCTCTCCGTCGGGCGTGTGGCGTGTCTCGAGATTCTCTGCCTGGAACTCCGGGAGCAGGTGCCTGCGATTCGAAGTCGCATAGACCACGATATTTTCGGAGGTCGTGAACACCGACCCTTCGAGGACGCTTTTAAGCGCCTTGTAAGAGGGGTCATCAGCTTCGAACGAAAGGTCGTCACAGAAGAGGATGAAGCGCCACGGTTCCGGCGCCAACCGGGCGACGATCTCGGGTAGCGAGGTGAGCGCGACGCGGTCGACCTCGACCAGCCGCAGTCCGCGCTCGGCGTATGTGTTCAGGATGCCGTGAACCAGACTCGATTTGCCCGTGCCACGCGCTCCCCAGAGCAGGACGTTGTTGGCAGGAAGGCCAGCGATGAACTGCTGAGTATTCGCAAGCACCCGCTCTTTCTGGCGCTCGATGCCGAGCAGGTCATCGAGACGGATGACGTCGACGGCGCCGCGCGGCGCCAGATGTCCGCCAAGGGGACCCGACCGCCATACCGCCGCGGGCGTGACCCGGAAATCCACGGGCGGCTCGAGCGGCGGCAGCCACGCCTCGAGGCGCTCGAGGGCACGGCTCAAAGCCTGTTCGAGAACAGGGTCCACGTGCGCGTCAGGCCAACGCCTTGCGAATCGGCTCGGCAAGTTGCTCAGGGGCGTCGTTAGGCGCAAAACGTTCGAGTACGGTTCCGTCCCTCCCCACCAGAAACTTGGTGAAGTTCCACTTGATCGCTTCCGATCCCAGCAGACCCTTCTTGGCGCGCTTCAAAGCCTGAAACAAGGGGTGTGCATTGGGGCCATTCACATCCACCTTGCCGAACATGGGGAAGCTGACGCCATAGTTCAGACTGCAGAACTCGCGGATCGACGCCGCATCGCCCGGCTCCTGAGACATGAACTGGTTGCAGGGAAAACCCAGGACCTCGAAGCCCGCATCGCGGTGCTCCCGATAGAGATGCTCGAGCCCCTCGTATTGTGGAGTAAAGCCGCACTTGCTGGCGGTATTCACCACCAGCAGAACCTTGTCGCGGTAACCCTCGAGCGTCGTACGCTCACCGCCCAGCGTTTCCACCTCGATATCGTAGGGGAACTGATCAGCCATATTGATTCCGTTACCAGATGCCCGTGCAGCGGAAGCGCAAGTCTACCCGGTATTACGCGTTCACTCACGGCGTGCCGAGTGAGGAATAGTGCACTCCCGCCCCGGGCTCCTGCGGCAGGTGCGCGCGCGCCCAGGTTGCGAGACACTGCGCCAGTCAATCACGAATGGGGCGAGCACCTGACGACCGCGACTTTCGCCGCTTTCGCCGGCTACCTCCTGATCCTGTTCGCCATCGGTTTCGTTGCCTGGCGACGCACCGTAGGCATTTCCGACTACGTCCTCGGCGGCCGTACCCTGGGGCCAGGCGTAACCGCGTTATCTGCCGGCGCGTCGGACATGAGCGGATGGCTGCTGCTCGGACTGCCTGGCGCCATTTACCTCAGTGGCCTGACAGAAGCCTGGATCGTGGTGGGTCTGCTCCTCGGTGCCTGGGCGAACTGGCATCTGGTGGCGGGGCCTCTGCGGCGGGCATCGGCCGCCGCCGACGACGCCTTGACGTTGCCGGAGCTGCTCAGCCGAATCCTGCGCGAGGGCAGCGACTCGCGGACGTTGCGGTTGCTGCGCTCCACTGCAACGTTGCTGATCCTGTTTTTCTTTACGTTTTACGTTGCCGCCGGACTGGTGGCCGGTGCACGCCTGTTCGAGACGAGCCTTGGCCTCGACTATCTTTCCGCGCTGCTCACTGGAACCGTCATCATCGTTGCCTACACCATGGCCGGTGGCTTTCTCGCGGTATCCTGGACCGACTTCTTCCAGGGCAGCCTCATGCTGCTGGCGCTGGTCGCAGTTCCTTTGCTACTCCTGGCCGGCGCTGCCGGCCCGGTAATGCCGCCGGAAGGCCACCTCGACCCCATTGCAGGCTTGACGCCGCTGGCGCTGCTTTCGTTGCTGGCTTGGGGCCTGGGCTACTTCGGCCAGCCACACATCCTGGCCCGCTTCATGGCCATCCGCGATCCTGCGCGCATGGGCCAGGCCCGCCGCATCGGCATGTCCTGGATGCTCGTGACCACCATGGCGGCCGTTGCGATCGGCATCGGCGGCAGCGGGGTGTTCACAGCCGCGCTGGACGAACCCGAGACCGTGTTCATCAATCTGACCCAGCTCCTGTTCCACCCGCTGATCGCCGGCATCGTGCTGGCGGCGATTCTCGCCGCCGTGATGAGCACGATCGACTCGCAGCTTCTGGTCGCTTCCACAGCACTGGCCGAAGATGTCTACAAGACCTGGGTACGTCCGAGCGCGGCAAGCATGGAAGTGGTGCGCGTCGGTCGCCTGGCCGTCGTCGCCGTGGCCGGAGTCGCCCTGGGTCTGGCGCTGAATCCGGAGAGCCGCGTCCTGGCTCTAGTCAGTCATGCCTGGGCCGGACTCGGAGCCAGCTTCGGTCCGGTGCTGTTACTGGCATTGCACTGGCCCCGACTGACGGCGGCCGGCGCACTGGCGGGGATGATCACCGGTGGCGTTACTGTAATCGTCTGGAGCGAACTGGAAGGAGGCTTGTTCGACCTCTACGAGCTACTGCCCGCGTTTGTGCTGGCAACGGCCGTCGCCGCCGGGGTGAGCTTCAGCCGCGGCGGCGAGGCAACATGACAACGTTGTCCCCCTCGCGTATGTAGATGCGCCGCTCGCGACCAGGCCCGTGCAGACCGATGCGGCCACTCTCGAACAGCCGCAGATCGCACTGACTCGATTCACCAGACTCGGGCTCGAACCAGACGCTGTTGCCGCTCAGGTGCCAGCGACCCGTCTCTTCCTGACGCCCGCCCGGGCCATCGTTGACCTCGTGATAGGCGCCGCCGTCAAGATCGCCTTCGAGTTCGAGACGGTAGCGCACGCCGTCCTGCTCACCCTGCCAGCGTCCGGGCAGAGCGAGCCGGCTCAGCCATGCCTGCCTGCGCTCCTGCATGTTGCGCATGAGCACCCAGGCGATCCCGGCGATGATGGCGGCAATGAGCAACAGGCGCATATTTCTTAGTCCCTTTCCATCACCCGGCAGGTGACATCCCACAACTGTCCAGAACTGACTGCCACGCCGCCGTGTGGCGCTCGCGGGCAGCGACGAATGCCCGGGCGGCAGATCCGGCGGGGTCCAGAGCTTCCGCCGCAAAGGACGCGAAACCTTCGGGCGGGGCAACACCCTGAGCCGCGTTCAGCGCCTCGAGCGCAGCCGTCCAGCGACGCTGCGCCCCATGGACGGCAACCAGATAGGGCTGAACGGACTCCGCATAATAACCCCTGAAGACGTTCAACAGGATCTCTGCATCTCGCGTCGGACGCCCCTGCGGACACAGCGGGCGGATCTCCTGCCGCTTCTCGATCAACTGCGCCACCGCGGTGAGTTGCGTGGTCAGCAGTTGCTCGCTGCGTCGCAGGCGGCCTGGGAACGCACTTCGTTCCAGCGCTTCCCAGGGCTCGTCCCAAGTGCGCATGTCGATGCCGTCGCGACCCAGAAGCGGTAGACGCCCTGCGAGCAGCAGGACCATCTCGGTCTCCGTCTGTCCCGCCAGCTCCGCCTGCGCAGGTGCCAGCGCCGGAACGTCCAGGGCATAGGCCGATGCCAGAGCACTGCTGCCCAAAGTCGCGTTCCATGCCAGAAGCGGCAGACGCTCCCGCTTGAAGGCGACGATGTCGGCGAGATCCTCGCGCAGCCCCTCCCGTTGCGGATCGCCAGCCAGACGCTCCAGGCAGCGCTCGGCCGCGACAAGGAAACGATGCTCATGAGACAGCTGCTGGCTCGGCCTCATGACGCGGCCAAGCTGGGAACTGCGCTCCCCAATCAACGTTCCCAGATCGCAGCGATGCAGGCTCAGAAAACGACCGAGGCCCGTACGCAGCGGCGGAACGGCGAACGTTCTTTCACGAGAACGCGGCCACGCGGGTAGCGGTGGCGGCAGAGGCTCGGACTCCAGTTCGACTGCAACTACGCGCGCGATCCGAGCGCGATAGTCATGAAGCATCGCGCCGGCAGGATCTGCGGGCGCGCACCCCGTCGCGAGGAAGGCCAGAGCGAAAAAAATAACGGACCATCCACAGGCCCAGGAGGGTTTCAACATTCCATGAGCCATCCGCTATCGCCCGCGGAAAGCACCTGAACCAGGCTACAACCACTCTCTGCTGATGTCCTGGACGACCGCGTCGACCCGAAGCTCCAAGTCGCGCTCGACGCGAGCGGCGAGATCGGACGCACTCCGGCGATTGCCGGCGACGATGATGATACTCCAAACCGAGAACTCCGGATCATCACTGCCATGCTCGCACAAAGCGATTCCGCTCTCACGGCCGAGACGCTGACGGAGCCCGCCGAGGCGCTGCCGCTTTTCCTTGAGCGACCGGCATCCATCCAGATGGAAGTGCACATTGAGCAGAACGATCGCGGGATTCATCGGCGTATTTCGAAGCCTTCGATTCCTGACGTGACCTCAGCTGGCGCAACCTCGACACCGTCCACTCTGGCTCCGGGCGGACCCTGCCGGGTCCACGCGAGCATGGAGTCCACCGCTGCACTCGGCCCCTGAATGTGCATGGCGACGCTGCCGTCATCAACGTTGCGCACCCACCCGACGACGCCGAACCTGCGTGCAGCGTCCGCGGAAGAAGCGCGATAGAACACGCCCTGCACCCGCCCACGCACTCGAACGGTGTACGCGCTCGTCATCAGGTCGTTGGTGTTCCCAGTTCCAAGTGGGCGGCGTAGTCCTCGGGCGTGAGTTCGAAGAAAACGGTATCGAGACCGTGAAACTTGCCGCGCTTCATGAATACCATGCCGAGCCGCTGCATAACCTTGACGGAAGACTGATTCGGGGTATCGGTGGCGGCCACGACCCGGCTGAAGCCGCAACGCTCGAAGCCGTCCCGGATGACGACGTGACCTGCCTCGGTCACCAAGCCCTTACCCCAAAGCCGCGGCAGAATCCCATAGAGCAGCTCGGGTTCGCCGGACTCTTCGAACACTCGGAAGCCGCAGAAGCCTACGAGCGCGTCTCCTTCTGCACGCAGCAGCAAAGCCCAGAACCCGAATCCACGTTGCGCAAAATTGCTTTCGCTGGCCTTGATCACTGCAATCGCCTGCTCTCGCGACATGACGCGATCGTCCCAGAGATAGCGGCGCACGTCCGGGTCGGTCCACAGACTGTGCAGGGCATCGAGGTGTTCGTCCGCGAATGGCCTCAAACGCAGGCGCTCGGTCTCGAGCTCGTGCACACGCTGCCCTCCGCGGCGTTGGCCGATGCCCGGAGTCTAAGTACCCTCGAACGGAATTACGAGCGCGCTCGGCTTGCGCCGAGCGGCTGTCACCAGGCTGCATAGCAAGCCTCGTCCAGCGCCACCAACCCATGCTTCCGCGCTGTCCGGTTCAGGCGGGTTGGTCTTCCGTCTGTTCCGCGGCATCCTGAGCTACCGCCAGGAAATCCAGCGGACGCCCCAGCGCAGCAGGATCCACAGCTGCCAGTTCGTCCATCAAAGCCGCCACCTGCTGGCCACGCTCGGCCACGTGGCGCCTGACCTGCGCGAGCCGATCCACCACCTGTCGAACCGCTTCGAGTTCCGCATCCACTTCGGTGAGTTCACGGCTGATAGCTTCACGCCGGGCACTGCACTGACCATCGAGCTCGGCGGCCAATTCGCCCTTGTGATACTCGAGCCAGGTTTCGAGCAGACTGCCACTCGCGCTTTCCAGCGCAGGGGCAAGCAGACGGTCGATTTGCGTCGACATGGCTTCGCGGCCAGCGTCACCAAGACGCCGGGTCTTCTCGGCGGCAACGATCGGCAGATCCGGGGCATCGGCGGGACCGAACAGGCGGCGGCGAACGGTGGCCGGACGACGCAGGAGCAGCCAGTCGAAGAAGCGGCGGCGCACGGGCACCTGCATGGCATCGAGCACGGCCGTCGGAGAGGGCAGATCGCGCGCGATCGGTCGCTCGTCGAGAACGCTGCGCACCGCAGCCGTGAGATCGACACCCGCAGCCTCCAAGTCACTCGCCTGATCCGCATCGAGGTCTGCGAGCGTCGCCGCTGGGCCGAGCTGGCTTTCACACTCGTCGCGCAGCAGTCGACTCAGGTCCTCGTGCAGCCGCTCCAGTTCAGGCGCCAGCCGCTCACGACAGAGTTCACCCAGGCTGCTGTCGTCTTCGAACCATTGCGCCAGAGCATCCTGCAGCGTTGCGCGCGCAGCTTCCCGCATGGGTTCGACTTCGGCCGCGATCCGATCGCGCAGCAGCGTGCCCTGGCGGACCGCCAGCGCACGCCAGTCCACCGCCACGATGCGATCGAGCGCCGCATCCGCCTTGGCGAGCTCGGCGCGCCTTTCCGCCAGGGTCCGGCCGCGTCCCTGCAGGCTCAGAACATCACCATGCTCGAGCAAGTCGGACAGGTCGTCGAGCAGCGCTGCCGCACGTTGCAGCCCATCGGCGACGAAACCACGCAGGTATTCGTTGCTGTTGAGATAATCCGTGAGATCGTGCAACAGGGTGGAAAAATCCCCCGCCTCCCGAGCTTCTGAGGACGGCGCCCCACCGGCAAGACGCGCACTGGCGGCCCGGAGCAGGTCAACGGGATAAATCTGGAGACGACCATCACGCCGCGCCTCGCGCAGCGCAGCGGTCATGGCCAGATTCTCGAAAGCCCGAACCACGGCCTGGGGATCGGCATGCTCCAACGACGGCACCAGGGCACCGTCGGGCTGAAGATCCTCTTTCGTAGAATCAAGATTCACGACAAGAAAAATGCGGCCGAAAAGCTCGAGCAACTCTTCGAATTCAGCGAACACCTGATCCAGGAACAGGTTGTCCGTCTTGACAACGAAGATCGCGCAAGCCGCCGCATTGCGGAAATCACGGGTCATGCGGTCGTAACCGAACTTCATGCGCGCATAGAGCCCCGGTGTATCCACAAGCACGGCACCGGACTGCGCAAGATCACCTGCCGGAACGCGGATGTCGATACGGCGGATGGCGGTCGTGGCGTGCTGCTGCGGCTCGAAGTCGATGCCGGCGGCTTCGCAGCTGCGCAAGGCCTCCACCAGAGCACCATGATCCTCGGAGACGGCCTTAGCCAGCGCCAACTCGTCCTCGAGCGCTTCCGTGGTTCCGTTGTATCGGGTGATCTGACAGCGGGTGGTATCCGCATGGGCGACGTGAACGAGGCAGGGGTAGGCGGGCAGACAGCTCACCTCGCTGACGTATTTGCCGCAGATCGCATTCATCAGCGTGCTCTTGCCGCTCTTGAGCGGACCGAAGATGAGCACGTACGCCTGCTGTTCGGCCATCTTGTCCACCAGCAGGGAGAGCTGGTCCGCCACTTCGCGCAGCGCAGGCAGCACGGCAGGAATGGCTGTGGTATCCGCGGCGAAATCATCCGCAAGTTCGGCGATCGGCACGAGCAGTGGCGAAAGTTCCCGCTCGACCGCCTCGCAAAAGTGGCTGAGCAGGCCCTGCATCGGCCCGCCGGCGGGTCTTTCCTGAAGGTCTTCTTCCACTGTCATCGTCGCCTCCTCTGCCTTATGAGTCGTGGCGCGTCATCGCGCCGTATTCACTGCGTTCACGTCCGCGCGCCATCCTGCTTGCGCTCGGCGTGCTGTCGCTCGTCCGCGGCACCTGTCGCCGGAGGCCAAACTTCGGCTGCACCCGCCATAGCGCGGCCCCAGGCACCAAGACTCAGCGCTGCCTGCTCCGCCGGGCGCAGACATCGCTCTAAAAAGTCCGCCGTTGCCGTAGAGCCTTCCGAATCATCACGCATCCAGCGCGCGAACGTGGCCAGATAAATGCCGGTGAGGATCGTCTCCTCGGCGGCGCGCCGCAGGAAGGTGGCGTCAAGTCCGGCAGCTTCCCGCAGCCACTGTACGGTGCGACTGACCCGCAGCAACCCTGGAATCTGCACGTGCAGATGACCGGGTTCCAGCTTGCCGCCGATCATCTCACGGACGACCCGCCGATGCGGGGTGAGCGGCTCGAACCATGCCATCATGAGCGCCTGCAGGCGCTGCCGCGGCTCGAGCGTGGCCATGAGCGGAGCTTCGGACTGGGCGAGCATGCTGGCGTCGGCCCGATCGAAGAAAGCATCGACCAGGTCTTCTTTCTCTGCGAACTCGAGGCGCACCGAGTCTAGAGGGACACCCAGCTTCGCTGCCACCGCGTGCAGCCGTACCGATTCCCAGCTGTCCACTGCTGCAAGCGCCAGCGCCTCATCCAGAATCCGCTCGCGCAGGCGGGGATCCTGACCTGTCATGCCATACCTCTCGGGGATCGCTGCTGCGCCTCATCTGCCAGCCACCACCTTATGGAGGCGACGCGAGCGCCGCAATGCCAAAGTGGTGAAAAAAGTGGCAAGCAGGGTCGGCAGCAGCAACGGAATGGCCGCGCGGGCGAGCAGCGAGGAAGCAGACTCCTCGGTACGCTCAAATCCGGGAATAGCATCATGGTCAAGAAACGCCTCGCCCGTAAGCACCCGAGGCATGAAGAACTCGCGCCAGGTTTCATGCTGGGCTTGAACTTGACGTTGGAAGTCCTGCTGTCGTGCCTCGCCGGTCCCGGCCGCATCGGCAAGTCCGTCCATGGCGAGCATGGCCGGCGATAGCAGCCGCAAAGCGGCAACCTGCCGGCTGCGCGCCTGCCGCTGCTGTTCGAACCGCTCCGACAGAGGCTGCAGCGCATCCTGGACCCGCTCCTGCACCAGCAAGCGCTGGGCGAAGAAGTCGTCGAAATCCACGTCCTCGCCCGCCATCTCGGGGTGATCCTCCAGGTACTGGGCGAGCACAGCGCTGCCCTCGGCACGGGCCGCGTCGGTGGCGGCGCGCATCGCGTCGACATACTCGATGCGCGATGGTTGCGGGTGCCTCAGTTCCAGACTCACGTTAGCGACGGCAGGAAGGAGGACCACCACCATGAGCCATGCCCCGGCCAGGGTCAGCGCCGTGCGCACCGTGTCCAGAGGCAGTGTTCCCACCCAGGCGCCGAGGGTCGTCCAGAACGTGAGGTAAACCACCACCTGAAGCGCCCACAACAGGTAACGCAAACCCGTTTGCGCGGCCGCCGGGTCCTCCCCGACCGCTTCGTAGCCGCTCTCGCCGTGCCACAGGACGACGCCCGCGCCAGCGAGCAGGATGGGCACGGCTACCAATCCGAAACGCAGCGCAGAGCGCAGGCCCAGCCATGCATCGAGTCGCCCACTCTGCAACGCCAGCATCGGCAGCATGCCCTCCTCGCGCTCGCGCGCGGGGTTGACTGCAAGCAGACCCAGCAGCAGCAGCGGCGCCAGATACACCACCACGAAGCTGACGTCGAAACGGCCGATCGCCAGTTGCCGCGGGTGCGCGAACTCGCCTTCTGCGAGCAACCGGTCGGGCGGATCGAGCGATACGAGCTGCCAAGCTGCATGCAGGTCGCTCTGACCCACCGAAAGGCTCCCAAGAGCGGTAGGCGGGAGCATGGGATGCTGGACGCCGAGGCGCCGTCCCACCACATCCGCATTGCGCGGATCGCGGAAGGGAGAGATTTCCCCGCCCTGCTCCTTGAGCCGGATGGCCTGCCACTTCACCGCCTCTAGCCGCGCCGCGTCCTCATAGAGACGCTCGGCCAAATCCGTCAGTAGTCGATCGTGGCGAAGCAACCCCTGGGCCACGGCAGCTGCGAGTGCGGCGAGCAGCACGAACAGCGCTACCTGCACCGCGGGGTCTCGGATCAGCAGCCGCAATTCACCGCGCAGGACGACCCGGTTCATGGTGCCAAACGCGGTGCGACCCGGAGCAGGCCGAGTCCGGGGACGAGGAACCAGAGCACGAGCACGGTCAATGCGGATGCCTGGCTGAGCAGTGCATTGCTCACCCGCAAGCCTTCATAACTGAACTCGGGAACCGTTGCCCAAAGATCCGCCCCGGCGCTGAGGCGCTGACCATCCTGTTCCGGATGGCGCGTGATGTAGTCGTTCATCAGCGCCTGAATGGTTCGCCGGTACTGCTCGGCGCTGTCGAAGAAGTGTCGGTAGTGGAGCAGATCAGTGCCCGCAAGAGCGGTGGTGGCAGATGTCACGGCCAGATAGGGGGCAATCAGACCGAAGCGCTGCAGCAGGCTCTCCTGGGCCAGGAACCCGTCATGAAGACGGCCGAAATGCTCATCAAAAACCGCGTAACCATGCTCCTCGCCCACCTGCAGGCGAATGCCGTCGAGGTTTACCGGTAAATCACTTGTCCGCTCGACTTCGTGCTCCTTGAGCAGGGCTGCCGTGCGCTGCGCGAGCATCGCATCGAGTTCGGCGGTAGCGCCGAGATCGTCCGCAATCGCCTGACGAAATGCCAGACTCGTGGGAGTGGGGTGCCGCCACTCTGCCCACTCCATGACTATCCGCGGAGCCACGAGCGTACCGAGGGCCCATAGCCCGAGGAGAATCAACAGCGCGCCACGCACAGTCCGGCAGCAGGCAGACACCAGCAGACAGATGAGCAGAAATCCTCCGAGGTAGAGGCTCACAACGACACCGGTCCCCAGCCATCGCAACAGTGCGTCGGTTTCCGCAGCAGCGAACATGAGCACGGCCGTCGCGAGCAGCCAGAGCGGCAGCAGCAGGAGCAGAAGCAGGACGCTGAGCGCCAACGCCTTGCCCAAGACCCAGCGCCCGGGAGCCACGCCCTGCGCCATGAGCAGGCGCAGCGTGCCTCGCTCACGCTCACCGGCGATAGCGGGGGCAGCAAGCAGCACGACCAGGAGCGGCAGCAGAGCCGTGACGATGGTCGCAGGTGTGAGTTGGCCGAAGCGTCCAGCCGAGCCCGCGTCCTGGGCCGGACGGTAAAGGGCTTCATTCTGGCGGTGGGCTTCCAGCCAGACGGTGACCGGCAGATAGGGGTGCAGGCCCGGCTCGAAGAACGCCAGCGGGGCCGCGGGGCGGAACGCATAGAGGCCATAGTGAGCCGCCGAATGAGGATGCTTGTCCTCCTGCTGCAGCCAGCGCTCCCGTTCACCGGCACTGGCAGCATGCCAGGCCTCGTGCTGCACCCTCGCCTGCTCGGCCGCGCCGAGCACGGCGCCCACCGCCAGCAGCGCGAGGATCACGAGCAGCATCCAGAAGCTCCCGTCGCGTCTTAACTCCAGCCACTCCTTCGCGATGAGCCTTTTCATCATGGTCCCGTGCCTTGCAGCTGTCTGACTTCCTCCAGATAGAGGGTCTCGAGCTCGGCCCCTGCCACCGAGTCTGCATCCAGATCCTGGCGTAAACGACCCGCAACGAGGATGCCGATGCGGGAGGCCACCTCACGGGCGCGGAACAGATCATGGGTCGCCATGAGGATGGTGATGCCCTGCCCGGCCAGATCGCGCAGGCTGGCGTTCAGCTCCCAGGCAGCCTGCGGGTCGAGACCCGACGTGGGTTCGTCGAGCAGCATCACCGGCGCCCTCCTGGCCAGGGCGATGGCGATACCCACCTTCTGCCGCATGCCCTTGGAGTAGGTCGCCACACGACGGTCGTGGGCCGCATCCGCAAGGCCGGCCCGCCGCAGACAGTCACGTAGCATGTCCGTGTCAGCAGCAACCGTGCTGCCGAGCGCGTGGAAGTACTCGAGATTCTCGAATCCGGTAAGACGCGGATAGAGCTGCACCTGTTCTGGAATGTAGGCCAGACGCCGGCGCGCACCCTCGGGATCCGCGAGCACGTCGACACCGTCGATCCGGGCACGGCCCTGGTCCGGGGTCAGAAAGCCGAGCAGGATGTTCAGCGTCGTCGTCTTGCCGGCGCCGTTCGGGCCGAGCAGGGCATAGCAGGTTCCTCGCTGGATCGTGAGGTCCAATCCCGCAAGGGCCTGCTGGCTGCCGAAGCGCTTGTGCAGGTCGACCAGCTCGAGCGGCGCCGAGTTCCCAGGAGCAGCGGCCAGATCAGACACCACCGCGCCAGCTCACCTGGAGGCGCACGCTGCGACCCGGATCGTTGATCTGGGACACCAGCGTCACGCGGGTGGCGTCCCGAACGTCCCAGTGTCCTTTCAGAAGCCAGGACAGGCCATCGTGACCAGTGACATCGACGGTATTGCCATCGCCGTCCTCGAAGTCGTTCGCCTTCTGCCCGCTGACGCTCCCGAGGATCCCGCCGCGATCGCCG
Source organism: Pseudomonadales bacterium (assembly GCA_007131295.1). Classification (GTDB taxonomy): domain Bacteria; phylum Pseudomonadota; class Gammaproteobacteria; order Pseudomonadales; family Azotimanducaceae; genus SLTB01. Next base: position 17,002 of record SLQW01000079.1, read on the forward strand.
CGGGCGGCCATGGTCAGCGCGCCGAAACGACCGCGCTCATTGTCTTCGTAGGCCGAGGTCAGCCGTCCGCCGAAACGTTCCTCAGGCTCGAGAAAGCTGTCCGCGGTCATCGTCCGCACCGTGACCACACCCGGCATGTCATCAAGCAGATCAGCGAAGTTCCGGGTCATGCGCTGCTCGATCTCGCCGCGCCCTATGACACCAGTCGGGATCGGACCTTCGGCTCCGCTATCGGGCATGCGTGTCGCGGTGACGACGACCTCGCTGATAGCAGACTCCTGCGGCAGTGCGAAGACGCCGCCCGGAGCTGCAGCCAGCACCGCGAACGCAGCGGCGATGCTCCGCGGTGATCCCTTTTTCTTTGGCATCTCTTGCACCATCTCTCCTCTAGCCTCCTCACGCACTACAACGGGGCCGCTGCACCAATCCGGCACGCGGCACGCGGCGGTAGGCCGTATGCAAGGCCCCTTGCTACGCAGATAAGATGAGTTCAGCAAAGGGCATGCCGGCTCACCGGCGTCACCTTCGCCTCCAGAACCCGCGCACCATCACACAGCAGCGTCGCCAGAAAGGTGCGGTCCGCGAGCAGCCAGGGCAGCCAAAAGCGATCGCCCGGCCACATCTGCGCATAAGGTACGGACGCGATGGGACACCAGAAGGGTATTGCCTCGCTGCTGCAGACAGGCTCACCGTCGCCAGCGTCGGCACGGAACGCCCAACCGAGGACGCGTTCTCCGGACAAGTCCTCGAAACGCAGCTCACCAAGCAGCCGCGCCTGCCTTACGTCGAGGCCCACCTCCTCCCGGGTCTCCCTCAGGGCGCAGGTGAGGGGCGTCTCATCCGCCTCCCGCTTACCTCCCGGGGCGTTGATGAAGCCCGCCCCATGCCCTCTGCGCTTGCGCATGAGCAGGACCTGGTCATCACGGATGAGGAAGAGCAGCGTGGCCTCGACCGCGCGCGGGAAGCTGCGAGCCTGATGCAAGGCAAGCAGCCGCGACGACGCTCTGCGACTCATTGCGAATGCTGTCCCTCCACGCACGGTGGCGGAAGGTTAGCGCTCCGCGCCCACCCGGGCCAGCGACTTGGCTTTCGCTCGCGCGTACGCAGATTTCGCAGGCCGAACGGCTTCCGTGCGAGACACATTCGTGGACCAGTCAATGGGCACCAGATCCTCTAGAAAACGGTCCACCACGGAGGCCCAGCTCTGGGTTTCCGCGAATGCGCGGCAGGCGCCGCGGTCACAGCGCAATGCACGCTCGACGGCCGCCGCGAGATCGTCATCGAGTGCACCGTTGACGCCCTCGGTGATCAGGTCAATGGGACCCGTGACGGGAAACGCCGCCACGGGCGTACCACATGCCATGGCTTCGAGCATCACCAGGCCGAAGGTGTCGGTCCGGGAGGGGAACACGAACACGTCCGCCGCCGCGTACCAGCGGGCGAGATCCTCGCCGTAGCAGTAACCGGCGAACTCGACATCGGGATGCCGCCGTTCCAGATAACGTCGCTGCGGTCCGTCACCGACGACCACCTTGCGCCCTGAGGTCTCAAGCTCGAGAAACGCTTCGACGTTCTTCTCCACCGCGATCCGGCCCACGTAAAGCAGCAGCGGGCCATCGAAGCCCTGCACCCTCGGCAAGGGACGAAAGCAATCCGTGTCCACACCCCGACCCCACACGCGCAGGTGCTCGAGACCCCAGGCAGAAAGCTCCGCACGCTGCCGTTCGGTGGTCACGAGGGTACTGACTGCCGGCCGGTGAAAACGGCGGAGCAAGGCATAGCCCCAGCGCAGCGGCAGGCCAGTGCGGGCCCGCATGTACTCGGGAAACTTCGTGTGCAGAGAGGTCGTGAATGGCAGTCTCTGCGACTTGAGGAAGTTTCGCGCCGCGAAGCCGAGGGGACCCTCGGTGGCTATATGAACCGCATCAGGCTCCAATTCCCGAATCTGCCTGCCGACCGTGAACGGATTGATCGCGATACGGATCTCCCGATAACCCGGCAGACCCATGGTCACAAAACAACTCGGCTCGAGCACGTCGATCTCGACGCCCTGTGCCCGCGCTCCGGAGGTCACCTGATTCAGCGTGGTCACCACGCCGTTGGTCTGCGGGTACCACGCGTCGGTAACGATGAGCACGTTCATGCTGCACGCTCACCGGGCGTGGGTAGCGGAATGACTTCGCCGGACCGCGACCCGGTCCAATGCAGGATGCGGATGTGACCATCCGCCTCCTCCACAAGTGCCGTGCAGGATTCCACCCAATCACCGCAGTTGAGGTAGCGGACCGGCCCGATGTCGCGAATCTCGGCGTGATGGATATGACCGCAAACCACACCGTCGAATCCTTCCCGCTCACACTCCCGGGCAACAGCCAGCTCGAACTCACTGATGAAGTTCACCGCACGTTTCACGCGATGCTTGACCCAGGCGGAAAGCGACCATCGGCCGAAACCCAACCGCTCACGGATTGCGTTGTTGATCCGATTCACTTCCATCAGCAGCTGATAGCCGAGATCACCGAGCCAGGCGATCCAGCGGTGGTAGCGCGTGATGACGTCGAACTCGTCACCGTGCACCACCAGCATGGTCCTGTCGTCCGCAGTCCTGTGTACGGCCCGATCGACCAGACGGATGTTGCCGAAGCTATGATCGGAAAAGCGGCGCAGGAATTCGTCGTGGTTGCCCGTGACGTAAATCACTTCGGTCCCGCGCTTCGCCAGGGTCAGAAAGCGCCGCAGCACATTGGAATGACTCTGCGGCCAGTAGAGGGTGCTGGAGAGGCGCCAGCCATCGATGATGTCCCCGACCAGATAGAGTCGGTCACAGGTGTGATGCTTGAGAAAATCGATAAGGTTATCGGCCTGACAGCCACGGGTTCCAAGGTGAATGTCGGACAACCAGATGGTGCGATAGTGACGCGTATCAGCTGTGTTCGGCGCCATGCTCCCTTCCTGCTCTGCCGGTTTGACGCATGCTCGGCAGGAAGCGTGACGGGCGCGTGACGCTGGGAGTGCGTTTGAATGAATTTATCGTGACGGTTCAGTGACGCAGGCTATGACTCAGGCCGGAGCAGTTTCACTGTAACGCTGCGCCAGGGCCTTCCAGAGCTCCTCGGCGAACCCTGGCGCACCGGCATCCAGCGACGCAATGATTTCCAGCAGATGCACATTGTCCTCACGCCCGGCCCAGGTTTTGCGATAGCTACCGTCCTGGTAACCGTGCGCCTGACGGAAGTTGTTCAGCACATTCTTACCAATGTATTCCCGCGTGAGATCGTCCAGATTCATGCCAAGCGCGTTCATCACGTCGATGAAGGCCGGCAGCGAGAAGCGCTCGGATTGAAGGGCAACCAGGGCCAGGGCCTCGACATCGCTGCGAAAGTCGTCAAGGGAACGTCGTGCACCGAGTCGCGTTGCAAACAGCTCCACATCTTCGTCACCGGGCCCGTCGGCGAGCAGCAGCATGCTCAAGCCGAAGTGCCAGATATCCACCACTTCCAGCCGTACCTGTCCCAGGTCGGGCTCTTGCCGCTTCCACCACTTCCAGCCGAAGTGGTCGAGCAGTTCCGCACATTCGACCCAGACCGCACGGTAGTAGGGGAAACCCCGCTGCCGCCAGTCGGCCGCTACATGGCAGTTGTGTTCGTCCTGCAAGCGAGCCATCGTCGAGAGCATGGCCCGGACGCGTTCGCTCGATGTCACGATTGCAGCAGTTCCACCCAGTTGCCATCTGGGTCGGCAAACATGGCGATGCGGACGCCAGGACGAATGTCGCGCGGCGGAATGACCGGTTCGTGGCCGGCCTGACGACAAGCCTCTGTCGCGCCGTCCACGTCCGCAACGGAAATGGTCCAGTAACGTAACCCGGTGCTGCCCATCAGCCCACCCGGCGCGGCATCGGCTTGCGGCTGCGCCTCGGTGATTTTGATCAGACTGCTACCGCAGCGGAGACGATACATGGTGCCGATTCCAGGTACCTCCATGCTGCCCTCGTCCTCGAATCCGAGCAGATCGCGGTAGAACGCCACCATCGGTCCAGCGTCCCTGCTGATGATGCCGAGATCGATGGAGTCCTTCGTCAGTGCGAGGCCCATGCCCCCTCCTCCTTCTGCGTGAACGAACGCCGCCCCTGCGGACGCCGGGTCAAATGTGTCCTTCCGCCCGTAGCGCTTCGATACGGGTTGCATCGTAGCCGAGCAGATCGCGCAACACCTCATCGGTGTGCGCTCCAAGCGCCGGACCCGGCCAGCGGATGTGCCCCGGCGTTTCCGAGAGTCGCGGGAACACGTTCTGCATGTGCAGATTGCGGAACTCCGGATGCTCCACGGCAACGATAGCCTCGCGGGCCTGGAACTGGGGATCGGCAAGCATCTCAGGCACCCGATAGATGCGGCCAGCGGGGACGCCATGCTTTTCGCATCGCTCGAGCAACTCGTGGGCAGAAAGCGTACGTGTCCATGCCTCGATCAGGGCGTCGAGCTCCGCCTGTCGCTCGCCGCGCGCGCCATGACTGGCGTAGCGCGGATCCGTGGCCAGTTCCGGCACACCCATCGCTTCAGCCAGACGGGCAAAAACGCTGTCCTGGTTCGCGGCGACCAGGACCATTTCGTCATCCGCCGTGTGGTACACGTTGGAAGGAGCGATCTTCGGCAGGATCGCGCCCGTGCGCTCGCGCACGACGCCCGCCTCCGTGTACTCGGCAACGGTACTCTCGAGCATGCCGAGCACAGCCTCATAGATGGCCGAGTCGACGACCTGGCCGCGACCGGTACGGCGCCGGTGCTCCAATGCAGCAAGAGCGCCGACGCAGCCGAAGGTCGCGGCCAGCGCATCGCCAATAGACAGCCCGACCCTGCTCGGCGGTCGATCCGGCTCCCCCGCCAGGTAGCGCATGCCACCCATGGCCTCGCCGATGGAACCATAGCCGGCACGTTCCGCGTACGGCCCGGTTTGGCCGAAGCCACTGACGCGCACCACGATCAGTCCCGGATTACGGCCATGCAGCACTTCCGGCCCCAGCCCCCACTTCTCCAAAGTGCCGGGGCGGAAGTTCTCGATCAGGATGTCTGCTTGCGCGGCGAGATCAGCGAGTATGGCCTGACCGACGGTACGGCGCAGATCGAGCGTGATGCATTTCTTGTTACGGGCGATCACCGGCCACCAGACCGGCTTGCCCTGGCCCCACGCACGCATGGCGTCACCTACGCCCGGCGGTTCCACCTTGATCACCTCGGCGCCGAGATCACCGAGCAGCTGGCCGCAGAACGGGCCGGCGATGAGCTGCCCGAGTTCGATCACCCGCAGGCCGTCGAGCGGTCCCGGCATCAGGCGGCTTCCGGCTGCGGAAAGCCGCCGGCTCGGCTCAACAGCCCGGGTACTTGGCGCCCGAGACGCCGCCCAAGCCGCTCCGCGGCTACAACAGTCGCTGCCAGATCGACGCCGCTGGCAATGCCCATGCGTTCGAGCATGTAGAGCAGATCCTCGCTCGGTATGTTGCCGGTGGCTTGCGGCGCGAACGGACAGCCGCCGACGCCGCCGATGCTTGCATCGAGAACGTCCACATCGGACTGCAGCGCAGCGAGGGCGTTGGCGAGACCGGTGTTACGCGTGTTGTGAAAGTGGGCGCGCAGCGGCAGCGGCCGAGGCAGCGCAGTGCGGATTGCTGGAAACAGTTGCAGCACCTGACTCGGAACACCTACGCCTACCGTATCGGCCAGGCAGATCTCATCGGGCGCAACCTCGGCCAGCCGCCGCGCCATATCGATGACCCGTTCGGGGGGTACCTCTCCTTCGAAAGGACAGCCGAAGGCCACGGCGATTGTCACCTGCACGCCGAGCTTCGCGCTGCGTGCCGCAGCGATCACGTCCTCGGCGGCCGCGAGGGCGCGTTCCACCGTCATACCCTGGTTGCGCTCCCCGAACGTGTCGGTGGCCGGAACCACCATCCCCACTTCGTGTATGCGCCCCGTGCCCACGGCGCGCTCGAGCCCCTTGCGATTGAGGACCAGCCCTGTGTAGCGCACGCCCGCGGCCTCCGGCAGTCCTGCACAGACGGCCTCGGCGTCGGCCATCTGCGGGACCCGACGCGGATGCACGAAGCTGCAGACTTCGATTCTCCGGAAACCGGCCGCCACGGCATCGGCGATCAGTTCGAGCTTGGCTTCGGTGGGCAGGACAACCTGTTCGTTCTGCAGGCCATCTCGGGGTGAAACCTCCAGTACCGTCACTCGCTGTCGCATCCTGCACCTCCCAGACGTCGCGCTTCAGTTCCAGCTGTCGCGCAATGTGATGATGCGGTTGAAAACGGGTCGCGCCGCCGTCGCACGCTCGGGCTCGAGGTAGAACCAGCCGCTGCGCTCGAATTGCACCCGGCTGCCCGGGGCAAGACCGGCGAGATAGGGTTCCACGTACCCCTCACGGATCACCAGAGATTCCGGATTGAGCACTTCGGTGAAATGGCGTCCGTCCTTCAGCGCAGCCGGATTCGGCTCTGTAAACAAGCGATCATACAACCGCAGTTCCGCCGCCACCCCATGCCGCGCGCTCACCCAGTGGATCACGCCCTTGACCTTGCGTTCGGCATTGGCGCCACCGGCCCGTGATTCGAGATCGACGCTGCAGCGCAGCTCGACCGCCTCGCCATCATTACCCGTGATCACCTCGTCACAACGGACGATGTAGCCATACCTAAGGCGCACTTCCGCACCAGGGGAAAGGCGCTTGTACTTTTTGTTCGGCGGCTCGAAAACGAAGTCGTCGCGCTCGATGAACAATTCCCCACAAAACGGCACATCGCGCTCGCCGAGCGCTGCCACTTGGGGATGGTTGGGCGCCCGGAACCACTCCTCGCGATCATCGGGATAGTTGGTCAGAACCACCTTGAGTGGATTCACCACCGCGAGCGCACGCGGCATCGCTTCAAGGTCATCGCGGATACAGCGCTCGAGCGAACTCATCTCCACGGTTCCATCGGAACGGGTGACACCGATCCGCGTACAGAACTCCTGCAGAGCCTCGGGGCGCACGCCACGCCGCCGCATGCCGGCAATGGTCGGCATGCGCGGGTCGTCCCAGCCATCCACATGCCCGTCAGCCACCAGGGTATTGAGCATGCGCTTGGACAGCACGGTGTACTCCAGATTGAGCCGCGAGAACTCGATCTGCTGCGGATGATGTGGCGTGGCCAGCGTATCCAACACCCAGTCGTAGAGCGGCCGGTGGTCTTCGAATTCAAGGGTGCACAGGCTGTGGGTGATGCCCTCGAGATAATCCGACAGGCAGTGGGTGTAGTCGTACATGGGGTAGATACACCAGGCATCACCCGTGCGCTGGTGGTGGGCCCGGCGGATGCGATAAAGCACCGGGTCGCGCATGTTGATGTTGGGCGACGCCATGTCGATCTTCGCCCTCAGCACGTGTGCTCCATCGGGGAACTCCCCAGCGCGCATGCGGCGGAACAGGTCGAGGTTCTCTTCCACGCTGCGATCGCGATACGGGCTGGGTGTACCTGGCTCGGTGAGCGTGCCTCGAGTGGCTCGGATCTCTTCCAGCGTCAGGCTGCAGACGAACGCCCGCCCGCGCTGGATGAGCTCCTCGGCAAAAATATAGAGCTGTTCGAAGTAATCCGACGCGTGCGTCTCACGCTCTCCCCATGCGAACCCGAGCCAGCGGACGTCGCGCTGAATCGCCGCTACGTATTCCGCAGACTCCTTGAGCGGATTGGTGTCGTCCATGCGGAGGAAGCAAGCGCCGCCAAACCGCTGAGCGACACCGAAGTTCAGGCAGATCGACTTGGCGTGCCCGATGTGCAGGAAGCCGTTCGGCTCCGGGGGAAACCGGGTCACGACGCGGCCTTCGAACTTGCCGCTGGCGTTATCCTTCTGGATGATCTGCTCGATGAAGTTGTCCGGGCGAGCGTCATCCGTGCCGTGGCCGGTCATATCACTGCGTCACCGCTGATGCTGCAAAGGGCGCATATTCTAAACGCCGCACCCTGCCCTGTCCCGCACCGGTTTTGCGGCTTCCAGGCCAGGGTATTCTCGAGTCGCAGGCCCTATGTCGATCGCCATTGCCCTCCCGAGGCTCCTGCTCGTCAATCTGATCGTCGTGCTCATCACTGCGTGCAGCGATCATTCGAGCCTGCCTGAAGATTTCGCCGGTACCGGGTCCCAGCGCCTGTTCGTGATCGAGATCGACGGCGAGGTCGCAGGGCGGATCGAAGAACGCCGCGGCCTGACGGCGGCGGCTGCACCGCGGATGGATACGCGAGTGGAAATCGTTCTGCCAGGCAGCGGGCTGATGCTGCGCGAGGAGCGGCTGCAGTTTGCGCCCGCGGCACCCTACGAACTCCTGCAGCGTACCCGCTTTACTCGCACCCCCACCGGCATCGAGCACCATGAGGCGACTGATGGCAAGGCCCTTGGAGCTCCTACGCTGCATGACTTCGACGGCATGCGGCGTCTGGCCGAAGCGCCCGTTGGCAGCCAGGTCCATTCGGGGAACTTCGGGCTCGGCTCAGAGCGACCCATGGCAACGGCCTGGCAGGTCGAATCCCGGGACAATGAGGGTACCCACGCCCGCGGTCGGCGCGACGACGGTGCCGAAGTTGCGGTATGGCTGGGTCCGAACGGGAGCCCCAGGCACTATCGCATCGGCACGGGCTTCGCCGTACGCCAGGTCGACGTAGCGCCGGAGCTGACCATGGAACAGGCCGGCCCGCTGCTGATGAAAGTCGATGCAGCGCTAGGCGATCCGGAGCGTATCGAGCGGCTGCGTGTTCGAGTCAGTGGCCCCGCCGCAGACCTGTTCCAGGACGGGCCGGGGCTCGAGCTGCACCGGACTGATGAAGGCGTCGAACTGCAAGGTCGGCGCCTGGGGCCGGCGTCGGCCGTTAGCGAGGAGGAGCAGCGCCTGCTCGCAGCCATGGTCACCGAAGTACAGCATCAGCTGCGCTATCACCCTGGCGCTGCACCACCAAGCATCGATGCCCTGCTCGCCGACGGACGCGGTGACTGCTACGAGTTCGCGGCCCTGTTCGCAGCCCTGGCCAGACGAGCCGGCTACGAGGTGCGCCTGGTCACGGGTCTGGCCTGGGCCGGAGACGAGCGCCAGGGCTTTGCTCCCCACGCCTGGAACGAAGTGCGCGTCGGCGGCAGCTGGCTCAGCGTAGACCCGACCTGGGGGCAGGTCGGAGCCGATGCAGCGCGCTTGCGTTTTCCAGACGATCCAAGCGCCCAGCTCGATCTGCAGCTTGCGCTGAAGCGGTCCCGGATCGAGGTGCTGGCGGTGGAACCCGCGGGTTAGCCTGGCGGGGGCTCAGCGAGCGGTGACACCTCAATCCATGTCGCGCCGCACGCGCACGAGACTCTCCTGTGCCGCGGAAGCGAGCAGACGCCCGGAGCGGTCATAGAAGCTGCCACGATTGAAGCCACGTGCGGCAACTGCAGTAGGGCTGTCGCGGTCGTAGAGGAACCACTCATCGACGCGCAGCGGCCGATGGAACCACATGGCGTGATCGAGACTCGCCCCGATGATGTATGCCCTCGGCGTATGCGCCATATGTGGCACCAAAGAGGTCGACATGAGGCCCATGTCGGAGCAGTAGGCCAGAAGGCAGCAGTGCAGAATCGGATCGTTGCTGATGGTAGCGCGCAGGCGATACCAGGCGGGTTTGATGGGCGCCTCGGGCTGCGGCGTTCCGACCGGGTACACCGACCTGGATTCGAACGGCCGCTCCCTGGTGGCCCAGGGCATCACGTTGGGATCGGTTCCCTGTAGTCTCTGGGCGACACGGGTATCGTCTTCGAGCGATTCCGGGCTTGGCCAATCCGGAGCCGGGAACTGATGGTCAAGACCGTCCTCCGCGAGCTGAAACGAAGCCGACATGGTGAATATCGGCTCGCCCTTCTGGATGCCGCGGACACGTCGGGTCGTAAAGCTGCTGCCATCACGGATGCGGTCCACATCGAACAGAATGGGCAGTCTGCTGTCGCCCGGACGCAGGAAATAACCGTGCAGAGAGTGCGGGTACCGACCTTCCACAGTCGCCGCGCTCGCCCGCAGCGCCTGTGCGAGGACCTGTCCCCCGAAGACGCGGGGCCCTGCATGGCGCTCGTTGCGGCCACGAAAGAGGTTCGTCTCGATCTGCTCGAGCTCGATGAGTTCGAGCAGTTCCTCGACGGCAGGATGCATGCAATCCCTCCATTGCTGACCATGAAGTCGACGGCCGGCGCACACCATGCCCTCGATCAAGAGTCTTGTCAGCCGGCACTCGCGAGCGTGCCATACTGAGCGTCTCACGCATCCGTTGAGCAATGAGCCTGCGGCGGCAGATAGCGAACAAGGGCTTCGAGCAGCTCGCGTACGCTTACAGGCTTCTGCAGGAAGGCGCTGAACCCAAGCTCGCGCGCGTTGCCTGCGTCCACGAATTCACTGAATCCCGAACAGACCAGAATAGGCAGATCCGGTCGCAAAGCGAGCAGCTCGTCAGCAAGCTCCACGCCCGACAGGCCCGGCATGGACTGATCGGTGATCACCAGATCGTAGCGTTCAGGATCGGATTCGAAGTGATCCAACGCCGCATCGGAATCGTCCTGGACATCCACCTCTAAGTGACACTGCTCAAGCAGCGTACGCATGAAATTGCAGATCGCCGGGTCGTCGTCAACGACCATAAGCCGGCGTCCAGCGCCATCGATCGTCAGCCGCTGCTCGCCATCCTCAGTGCGCTCCGATTCCGAGAGGCCTGGACGCAGCAGGAGCGTGAAGCGGCTGCCGCTTCCCGGATCACTTGCCAGCAGGACATGCCCTCCGTGCTCGTGGACGATGCTGTGGACCACCGAGAGTCCCAGACCGGACCCACGCCCCACCTCCTTGGTGCTGAAAAAGGGATCGAAGATGCGTGACTGCGTCTCGGCCGTCATGCCTGACCCGTCGTCTGCGACCGCGATTTCGATCCACTCGGGCCCCAGTTCCAGCGAGGCGCCACAGGACGCACAAGAGGCCGAACCGCCCTCGCCGCGGCGGATCTGCACGCTGATGAGCCCGTTCTCGCCCACTGCGTCCCTGGCGTTGATCGCCAGGTTGAGGACGAGCTGCTGCAATGCGCTGGCGTCCATCTGCACGTCCGGAAGCGCTGGTGTCGCGTCCACCTCCAACGTCAGCGTCGATGGCAGCATCGGACGGAGCATACGCAGCGTGTCGGGAACGACCGCAAGAGAGGTGGCGACCTCCTGTTGCGTACCATCGACCCCGGCACGGCTGAACGAAAGCAGCTTCGCAATCAGGTCTCGACCACGTTCGCCTGCGCGGACGACTTCCCGAAAGTATTCCTGGCCCTGCGGCGAACCGGACTCCAGCAGACCGAGTTCCGCGTAACCGAGAACGCTGGCCAGAATGTTGTTGAAGTCGTGGGCGATACCCCCAGTGAGCTGACCAAGCGCATCAAGCTTCTGTACATGCCTGAGTTGGGCCTCCAGGCGGCTGCGCTCCTCCTCGCGCTGGTGACTCAGTTCCCTGTCCGTGAGCAGGCAGAGCAGGCGCTGCGGCTGGCCCGAAGCGTCGCGCTCCACGACGCGCATGCGCATGTAGGTCCAGCGATGGCTCCCGTCCACCTGCCTCAGCCGGTACTCGCTGCTATGACTGTCCGCGCCGCCTCCGACGAAGGCCTCGAACTCGGCGCGTGCAGCTTCACGCGTGTCGTCCTGGATCAAGTTGAAAAGGTCGGCAAGTTTACGCGGCGACTCTGGCGCGAAATCCTGCGGCGGTTCCCTCCCGGCGCCCAGAAAGCGCACCGCGTCAAGCGCTAGGTCCACCTCCCAGAGCGTGCCGGCCAGCATCTTCAGCAGCTGAAGCAGTTCGAAGTCAGCCGCGGTCCGCGGCTCGGAGGTCCCAGCCGTCATGCGCTGCTCCCCGTTCCTTTCAGTCACTTGATTGCAAACGAGCCTGGCGACCGGGCGCCTCGCGGAACCCTCGATCAGGAACCGAGGTTGCGAAACGCCTCGATGGCGCGCCGCCTCGATGCGGCCGCATCGACAATCGGTGGAGGATACTCCAGGGATTTGCCTCGTGCCTGCCAGGGCGCATGCACCTTCGAACCTTCCAGACCCGCCAGTTCAGGAACATAGCGCCGGATGAAGTGCCCCTCCGGGTCGAAGCGACGCGACTGGGTTACGGGATTGAATACGCGGAAGTAAGGGGCGGCATCGGTCCCGGTGGAGGCGCTCCACTGCCAGCCGCCGTTATTCGATGCGAAGTCGCCGTCGACCAGCTCGGCCATGAAGTGCGCTTCCCCGAGCCGCCAGTCGAGCAGCAAATTCTTGCTCAGGAACATGGCGACCACCATGCGCAGACGGTTATGCATCCAGCCCATCGATGCCAGCTGGCGCATGCCTGCATCCACCAACGGATAGCCAGTCCGACCCTGACGCCAGGCTTCGAGCTGATCGGCATCGCTTCTCCAGGCGACCATATCGTATTCACGACGGAACGCATGCCCACGCGAGACGTGCGGAAAGGCAGCTACCACATGTCGATAGAACTCACGCCAGATGATTTCCGTGATCCAGGTCGCCGCGCCCGGAGATCCCCCGTCGAGGCGACCCTCGTTCTTTTCCAGCGCGACATGAACGCACTGTCGCGGCGAGACCGCCCCCACCGCCAACCAGGGTGACAATGTGCTGGTCCCCTCCAGCGCTGGAAAGTCCCGCGTTTGCGCATAGGTCTCCAGATCGTCGTCGGCAAAGCGCTGCAGGCGTTCCAGCGCCGGCGCCTCTCCACCCGGCCAGAGGGTCGCCGCGCTGCCGCCGTCGAATCCGGCCGGCAGTCGCGGAATCGGATCACTGTCGATGTCCGGCCGCTGCTGCCGTTTCGGCAGGGCTCGCGGCGCAAGATCCTCCGGGCGTATGCCCTCGAGCCAACGGCGCCGGAAAGGGGTGAAAACCGTGTACGGCGTGTGCTGCCTGGTGAGCACCGATCCCGGTGCCCGGATCACCGTGTCACTCAGCCGTTCGACCGCGAGGCCGGCGGCGACGAAGGCATCCTCGACGGCATCGTCACGACGCTTCTCGTTGAGCGGATACTCGTCGTTGAACCAGAGGCGCCGCGCACCGATGCGGCGGGCCAGAGCCAGCAGAGCTGATGGTACGGCCGAGAAATGACCGGTCTCGAGAATCCGCAGCGGAATACCGAGAGCATCGAGTTCCCCTCGCAGCGCCGCCAGGCAGCGAAGCAGGAAGGCAACCCGATTGCCACCAACGCCGTGCAGGACGAGCTGCTCGGGGCAGAAGCAGTAAACGGCCACGACAGGCCCTTGTTCCCGGGCGATTGCGAGAGCCGCCTGATCACGGCAGCGCAGGTCGTTGCGGAACCAGACCAGCTCCGGCGCGGCCATCTAAAGCGGCCGCGTGAGTTCGTCCCAGAGCGCGTCGGCCCCGGCGGAGCACAATTCACGCCCCAGACGGGTCTGCCAAAAGCGCTCGCTGCCGTACTGATCCCGCCATGCCCAAAGCCGACGCGTGCGGTGATGCAGGCGATGCTCGTAAGTGAAACCCATCGCTCCATGCACCTGGTGTGCGATTTCTGCTCCGCGCCCGGCCGCTTCCCCCGACCTGGCCTTGGCCACACCCGCTTCCCGAACCGCGGCCGCCATGCGCGCAGGGTCTTGGGAAGCCTCATAGAGCGCGACTTCGAAAGCCTCCACTGCGCCGTCGGCAGCGCGGATGGCTGCCGCGGCCTCTCCAGCCAGAACTGCGAGTTGCTGCTGCACCGCCTGGAATTGAGCGATCGGTCGTCCGAACTGTTTGCGCTCGAGCGCATAGCCCACCGAGAGGTCGAGCAGCGATTGCATGGCGCCAGAGCTCATGAGCGCACGCGTGAGCGCCATCAGCGCCACGAGCTGCTCCAGGTTCTGCCACCCGGACAGCGACGTCGCCGCGGCCGGCTCGACCTGCAGCGCGTCGAAACGCACGTCCGCCATCGGCTCACCGGCGATGGACCGACCGGCATCCATGGCGCAAGCCGCTGGATCGACCCGCAACAGCGCCAGCGAGTCTTCGGCAGCGACGGCAACGAGGAGTTGCACCGCGACGGGAGCGAACGGGACGTGGGCGATACTGCCCTCCAGCACCCAGCCGTCAGAGCCATAACGCGCCTCGAAGCTATCGCTCGTGCCCGGAAGCGCAATCGCCAGAGGGCCCTGTGGCAGCGTATCGACTGCGGCATCCTGGCCCAGCAGAGCGGCGCCAACCAGCGTTTCCGCAAGTGGAACCGGTACCGCGTGGAGACCGACGAGACGCAGAAGCGCAAGTGCATCAGTGAGCCTCAGTCCTGCGCCACCCAGGCGTTCCGGTGCTGCAGCCCAGGGCAGGCCCGTCTCCACAAGCGTACGCCAAAGCGCCTCGGGCCATTCCCCAGCCTCGGAAGCATCCACCAGCTCCTTGCTGCATTGTTCCCTGAGCAAGCGATCAGCGGTGTCCTGGATAAGGCGACCGACGCTGGCCGCATCATCGTGCGTGTCACTCATCGCAGACCCAGCCCCCTCGCAATCATGCCGCGGAGGATTTCCCGCGTTCCACCCCGCAAGGAAAACGACGGAGCGTGCAGCAGCGTATCCTCCAGGGTGCGGCGAAACAGCCGTCCAGAACGTTCCGGGGCAATCAGACGTATCACCTCGGGCAGCTCCTTTTCGAAGTTGTTGCCGAGCTCCTTCACGAGGGCCGCTTCCACCACCGGGTTGTGATTGCTCTGCAGCATGCCGGCCACGGAAATCGACATCTTGCGCAAGGTCACAAGGTGTCCGGCGAGCCGGCCGATGGCCGCGGCCTGCTCCGGTTCCGGGGCATCCCCAACGGCGCGGACGAGTTCCACCAGGAGTCGGAACGACGACAGGAACCGTTCCGGCCCACTGCGTTCGTAGCCTAATTCGCTGGTAACCTGTTCCCAGCCGTTGCCCGCCGAACCGAGCAGGTGCTCATCAGGGACGAAGCAGTCCTCGAACACCACTTCGTTGAAGTCCTCATCGCCAGCCATGTTCGCAATGGGGCGTACCGTGAGACCTTCGGACCCTTTCAGATCGATGATGAACTGGGAAAGTCCGGCGTGCCGGTTGTCGCCCTGGGGCTCGGTACGAATGAGCGTGATCATGTAGTGATTGCGATGCGCGCCGCTGGTCCAGAGCTTGGTCCCGTTCACGACCCAGCCGCCCTGCACTCGCTGCGCACTCGTCCGCACCGACGCCAGATCGGATCCGGAGTCAGGTTCGCTCATGCCGATGGAAAAAAAACACTCGCCCCGGACGATGCGCGGAAGAAAGAATGCCCGTTGCTCCTCCGTACCGTAACGCAACAGCACCGGTCCACTCTGCCGGTCGGCGATCCAGTGTGCCTCCACCGGTGCCCCGGCAGCGAGCAGCTCCTCGGTGACCACGTAGCGCTCGAAAAAACTGCGACCTCCGCCGCCATACTGCTGCGGCCAGGTCATGCCGATCCAGCCTCTGGAGCCCAGCGCACGACTGAATTCGGGATCATGTCCCGATCCGAAGTCGGAACTGCGGAGCAAATCGTCAGGAAGAGTATCGGCCACGAACGCCCGCACTTCGGCGCGCAGCGCTTCCGCCTCGTGCGGGAGTCGGACCGGATCGAACGTCAGGGCCTGAGCCATCAGTGAGAGCCTCCGGTGAACCATGCCCGCGAATCGGCAGCAACGCCGGCGCGGGACATTAGCGCCAGCACCGAGGCAATGCAAACATCGACGCCTGAACCTTGCGCTTACATTGCACCAGGCCAGCGGGCCGGTACCATGCCGCATCGGCACAATGACGACGGATTCCGAGCAGATGACCGATCAGCTGGACAGCGTCCGCGAGATTGCCCGACGTTTCGCACCCGTCCTCGCCGAAATCGAGCAGCTTTCCCGGATCGGCGAGACGTTCCTGGATACGGACATCTACCGCATCTACCTTGCCACGCTGTGGACCAACGCCGTGCTCGAACCCGAACGTGCCGGCCTCAGCAGCCAAGAGCTCGAGGCGTTCTACGATTTTCTCAACGCCGCTGGCTCCGAGGTGCTCGGCGGCGAGGAACCCGTGAAGGACAGCTTCCGTTACCTGCTCGGAAGCCAAGGCACACAAGCCATGGAACGCCTGCGCCTGCCTGGCGGACACCGGCGCCAGCTCCTGCGCTTCGGCAAACTCATGGGCGTCGCTCCCCTTCTACCGGATCAGGAGTGAGACAGTCTGGAGGCGTCCCGATACCGTTCGTCACCCGTTACGTAACCGGTGTCGGGTGACGTTTGCCAATGTGGCGACGCGTCGCTTCGAAGCGCAGTAGACTCACGGATCCGGATGGGATGGGCCGGGCCAACAGCTGCGTATCGCTCGCCGGGACCTGGGCGGCGCAGGACGACAATGCGCGGAATCAGGGGCGGGCATGGGCCGCACGTCGAAGCAGCGAATTCTCGCCGCGGCTATGTTGCTGCTTGCGGCAGTCGGTCTGCTGACGCCGTTTTTCCTCCATCACCCGGTAAGCTATTTGCCGCTGCTCGGCGCTGTGATTCTGGCAGGTCGAGCCCAGTGGGCGGGCCTGGCTCTGCTGATCGCAGGAGTGGGCACCGCCGTTCTGCTTCTGCTCTCGATCATCGAGTCCGGCAGCGACGAGCCTCAGCTCCGACTCGCCAGCGTTCTGGTGCTCACCACCACTTGGATTCTCGCTGTCCTGGCCGGCCGCTACCGTGACGAAGGCACCGAGTGGTGGCTGTCGGGCTCATCCTTCCAGAAGGCCTTTGATCACTCTCCAACGGGGATGGTCCTCGTCAGCCCACAGCTCAGGGTGCTCTACGCCAACGATACCTTCGCCAAGCTGTTGTCCCGACCGCGGTCGAGTCTCACGGGCACGGAGTTGAAATCGCTGGTGGCCGATTCGGATTGGGGCCAGCTCGAAGCGGAGCACCAACGGCTGCTCGGCGGGGACGCGCAGGTGGCCGTGGGTGAGTATGTGTTCGAACCCAGCGACGGCGGTGCCTTCTGCGCGAGCGTCAGCGCCGGCATCGTTACCGATCGCCGCGGTCGCGTCGCCTTTACCATCCTTCAGGTGGTGGATCTGACGCCCGTGCAACGTGCCGAACAGGCGCTGCGGGCAAGTGAGGCACGGTTCCGCGGCATCACGGAACATTCCACCGCGGTGACTTTCATCGTCGACGCCAGCGGAGCGATCAGCTACATCAACCCCGCATTCCTGCGTCTGCTGCAGACCAACGCCGAGTCCGCCCTCGGCGCACCGGCGACGCGCTTCTTGATCGAGCGCGATCAACAGGCGTTCCAGAGCGTTCTTGCCCGGACCCATGAGCGACCAGGATCAGCCATAGCGTTGCCCTATCTGCGGCTACAGGCGCAGGATGGTAGTCCCATCTTTCTGGACGCGAAGATCACCGGTCTCTTCGGCACGCCCGGTATTCTCGGGGCAGTTATCAACGGCCAGGAGATCACCGGCCAGGTGCAGGCGGAACGCGCCCTGCGCCGCAGCGAGAGCCGTTTCGCTGCTCTGTTCGAGACCAGCCGGGACGCAATCCTCCTGAGCCGCGCCAGCGACGGCGTAGCACTGGACTTCAACGATGCGTTCACCGATCTCACCGGGCACGAGCGGGAGACCGGACTGGGACGGGCGAGTTCCGAGCTGCTGCGCGTAGCAGACGACAACGACCTGAGCAATTTCTTCCGCCTGCTCGAGTATGAAAACCACGTCGTCGACCTGGAGACCGTGGTCATCACCGCCGATGGCCGTGCCCGGGAAACCAGCCTTTCGGGTCGTTATGCAGAACTCGACGGCGAGCTTTGCGTCGTGCTGGTGTTGCGCGACATCAGTGCGCGTCGGCGTACGGAGGCGGCTCTCAGAGAGAGCGAAGACAAGTTCGCCAGAGTGTTCCATCGCAGTCCGGACGCCATGCTGATCACGCGCCTCGCGGACGACCTGATTATCGACGTCAACGCCAATTTCGTCGCCCTGCTCGATCGGGACCGGGCGGATCTCGTGGGTCGAGGCGCGCAGGAGCTCGAGCCTGACCTGCCCCTGGAAAGAATTCGCAGGCACTGGGCGGAGCTGAGCAGCGACGCCGATGGCGAAGGCGGGTTCGCCACGGCCGAACTGACGGTCGTCGGCCCGGATGGGCCCATTCCGGTGTTGGCGTCCACGACGGTCGTCGACATTCAGGGCGACCCCAGTGCCATAACCCTCATCAAGGACATGCGCGAGTTGCGCAAGGCCCAGGACCGGGTGGCCGAAAGCGAGGCTCGATTCCGTGGTGCATTCGAGAACGCCCCCATTGGCATGATGCTCCTGTCCGCCGAGGGCGGCATCACCCAGGTCAACCGGACACTGTGCCAGCTTCTCGACCGTCTTCCGGAACAGCTCATCGACGCCCGCGGTGAGGAACTCGTGGCCGAGCCCGACCGGGAAGCGTTTCGAACGCTCACGAAAAGTCTTTTTCGGGGCGAGATGGAAGAAGTCAGCGGGGAGGCCCGCTACATCACGGCTTCCGGCTCCGAAATCTGGACCAACCGGCACATGGTGGTGCAGCGCAGTGTAGACGGCGTGCCCCTCAACCTGATCGTTCAACTCGCCGACATCACGGACATGAGAAAGAGTCAGCAGCGCATGGAGCGGCTGGCGTTCTACGACACGCTGACTGAGCTGGCGAATCGTCGCCTGTTTGCGGATCGCCTGGAGCAGGCAGTTCGACAGGCCACCCGTCACGGGCGGCCCGCCGCGCTGCTCTATCTCGATCTCGACAATTTCAAGCGGGTGAACGATACCCTTGGTCACGAGGCTGGCGACCAGCTGCTGAAGGTCGTTGCAGATCGCCTGCGCACCTGCGTTCGTGAGGAAGACACCGTGGCGCGGCCAGGGGGAGACGAATTCACCATCCTGCTGCAGGAAGTGCAGGATGCGCGCGCAGCGGGCAAGGTAGCGCGCAAGATCCTGCGCACCCTGCAGGAGCCTATCGCCCTCGGCAACCATGAGGTCAGGGTGACCACGAGCATCGGCATTACGCTCACGCCCGACGATGCCACTGAACCTTCCATGCTGACCAAGAACGCGGATCTGGCGATGTACCGGGCCAAGGAGCGGGGTCGCGACAACTATCAGTTCTTTGCCGACGAGATGAACACTCGGGCGATGGAACGCCTACTGCTCGAGAACGATCTGCGCAACAGCATCGCCGGCGAGCAGTTCGAGCTTTACTATCAGCCCAAAGTGCGTATCGACAATGAGGAGGTGATCGGCCTCGAAGCGCTGCTCCGCTGGCGGCACCCGGAACGGGGCATATTACGTCCAGAACAGTTCATGCAAATCGCGGAAGAAAGCGGTCTGATTCTGGAGATCGGTGACTGGGTCCTGAACCGCGCCTGCCGCGACGTTGCGCACCTGAGCAGGCAGACCGGGCGACCGCTGCATGTCTCCATCAACCTCTCCAAGCGACAATTCGCAGACCCCGCCCTACCCGGCATGGTGAGTCGGGCTCTCGCCAACGCGGTTCTCGATCCGAGCTGCCTGGAACTCGAGATCACCGAGACCATGTTGATGAGTGAGCTCGATGAGACCCTCACAACGCTGAACGCCCTGCGCCGCCTCGGCGTGACGCTTGCCATCGATGACTTCGGGACCGGCTATTCGTCATTGAATCACCTGAAGCGTCTCCCTATCGACCGCCTCAAGGTTGACCGGGGATTCGTCAGCGACATCCCTGACAGCGCCGACGACATGGCCATTACGGCCGCTGTGATCGCCATGGCCCATCAGCTCAATCTGGAGGTGGTTGCGGAGGGTGTGGAGACCCGGGCGCAGGCCGATTTCCTGAAGGCCCAGCGTTGCGAATTCGGCCAGGGATACCTCTACGGACGGCCCGCTACCGCCGGGGACGTTCTCGTCACCCTGGGCGCACCCGGCGCGGAAATCATCGACCTCGGCGACGCCGGTAGCCGTCAAAAATCGTCGAAGAACGCATCGAAGTCATCCAGAGGCGGATCACCGTCGTAGAGCAGGAAGCGCCGCCGCTGCAGAAAAGCTTCGCGCGTGAAGATGTAGGAGTCCGCGGCGGACTCGTCGAGCAGGCCGGATGCCGCCAGCAGCTCCGCCCGGGTGCTCAAGAGATCCAGGGCCCAAAGCGATTCATGCCAATAGCTGCCTAGAATCGCCGGCTGGATGAGAGGCCCGATGATGCGGTCGGGGACCTGAACCAGGGTCGTAGGTCCAAGGAACGGCAGAACCAGATACGGACTGTGTTTGAGCCCCCAGCTCTCGAACGCCTGGCCGAGGTCCTCCTGCTGGTACTCGAGACCCATGGACGAAGCCGGGTCGAACAGGCCACCGATACCGATGGTGGAATTGACCACGAAGCGGCCGGTATCTGTGAGCATCTTCTCGGAATCGAGCTGCAGCATGCCGCCGACGATGCTCAGAGGCAGCAGCAGATTCTCGAAGAAGTTGGCGATGGCCCGCTGTGCCGGGCGGGGCGTCACGGCGCGGTAGCCACGGGCAACGGGCTGCATGACGTTGACGTCCAGCGTCTCGTTGAATTTGTGCACCGGTCGATTCCAGGCCTCGAACGGGTCACGGTCCGGTGGCTCGCTGTCGCTCGCCGGCGCCGGAACGGCCGCCACTGCCACGATCAGCACCATCACGAGACTTGCGAGCCTGCCGAATTTCATCCAACGCCCCTGCGTCAAGTTCCGCTGCATTTCCAGCCCGCATCGATAATGCGAAGCGCGCGATGATAGCAATTCGGTGATGTCCCGGTCAGCGGACCGATGCAGACTCCAGCAGCCTACGCGTGAGCTTCCTTTCATAACGGATAGGCGACTTGCTGTAGAGGCGCTCGAAGCGCTTTTCGATGCGTTTGCCGAGGCGCCGCTGGACACGCGCCGCGAGCCTCTGCAGGCGATCGAGCCCCTGCTGCTGCTCGAGACCGGCGCGCGCCGCACCTTCTTCCTCCGACGCCGCCGCAGCCCCGTCTGCGAGTCGATCGAGATGGCGAGCGAGATCTTCGAGATCGTTGTAGCGGCCAAGCAGCGCGCCGAGACGCTCGAGCCGTTTGTGGCGGCGGCGCCAGCGGCCGCGCAGGTCGAGGCAGAACTCAAGCTGGTAGTGCTCGTATTTCGCCCAGCGGCGGGCGCGGTGCCACTGCTCGACCTCAGCGCTGGCCAGGGCACGCCGGCCGGACTTTCTCGCCTTGCGCATGCTTGCGGTGATGCCCGTCGCGAGCGTGGCGAGCAGCGGCGTCTGCGGTAACGAGCGCAGCGCGCGCGCCTGCTCCAGGAACACGGCCTGCATGCAGGGGTCTGGCAGGGGGAGCGCGTCGGGAGTATCTATCGCCGCTGCGAGGGCCGCAGCGTAACCTCCGGCGAGAGCCTTTAGGCGGGGGGAATCTGCCTTGCGCGCCAGGCGTTTGAGGGTCTTGATCCTGACCGCCGCTTCGCGATCGCCTGCAAGCGACCGCGCGAGCTCTCGCAGAGCCCGCTCAGGGGGTCGTACGACATCGGCGCCGAAGCCTGGCTCGAGCATGCGCCAGAGTGCCCGCAGGCGTTTACAGATCACGCGCAGGTCGTGAACCTGCTTCGGCGTCAACCCGTCAGCGCCCGCATCGAGTAAGCGTAGGGCAGAGTCCGACAGACCGACGGCAGCCACTTCGACGCGTGCCCAGAGCGGTTCGGCCACTGGAGCCCTTACCAACGCTTGCATCGAGGCCTCCTGACCCCAGAGAGGAGGCGCATGACACCACGCAGCAAAAGTTCGGGCAACCAGGCCGGGGCGGCACGCCAAGCCTTGGTCAACCCTCCGGAAGCGGCGCCCGCGAGCGGGTCGCCGACGCCTGCCGCTCGAGCCGGGTGACACCGATAATCGCGGCGAGCGCACCGAACGCCCCGAGGCCCATGAATGCAAGCATCGGCCACGCGGTATCGTCATGCAGCTGGCCCACCGCCTGGATCGCTACCGCGGACAGCATCATCTGGGCGAAGCCACTGAATCCGCTCGCAGTACCCGCGCGATGAGGGAATACATTCAACGCACCGGCCTGCGCATTGGGCATGGCCAGCCCGTTGCCAACCATCGTGAGGGTAATCGGCAGGAACAGCCCCATGGGGCTCAGATGACCCAGCGCCACGAGGGCAGCGCTCAGCGCGACGCCGCCGAGCGACAACAGACTGCCCGTGAGCATGAGTCCCTGCAGGGTCCAGCGTCCGGAAGTCCTGATGGCGAGGAAGTTACCGGCCATGAAACCCAGGGAGGCAGCCATGAACCAGAGCCCGTATTCGGTAGCGGGGCGACCGAGTACGTTGACCATCAGGTACGGTGCGCCACTGATGAAGGCGAAAAAGATCATCGACGAAAACGCGGTATGCGCTACATAGCCGCAGAAACGCCCCGAACCCAGCAGATGCGCAAAGCCACGCAACAAGGCCTTGGCGCCCTCCGAGCGCCCGCGGGCAACGTGCGACTCCGGCAGACGCAGCGCAGTCCAGAATGCGATCACTACGCCCGCGAAGGCTGAGAACCAGAACACCGCGCGCCATGCGAACAGGTCGGTGAACGCTCCGCCGATGGCCGGCGCCACCATTGGGGCCACCACCATCACCATCGTCAGTTTCGCAATCACGGCAGCCGCCTCGTCATGGCCCCAGATATCGCGGACCACAGCGCGTGCCAGCACCATGCCGGCAGCGCCACCGGCAGCCTGGATAATGCGCCCTGCGATCAGCACCTCGATCGTGGGGGCGAGGGCACAGATCAGCGTGCCGACAAGAAACAGCGCGAGTCCAAGTAACAGCACCGGTCGGCGACCGAACCGATCAGAGAGGGGGCCGTAGGCGAGCGTCGAGAACGCGATCGCCAGCAGCGACAGACTCAAGGTGAGTTGCACCACGCCAGCACCGATGGCGAAATCCGCCTGAACCGCAGGCAACGCAGGCAGAAAGATCTGCATCGCCAGCGGACCGGTAGCCGTGACCGCCGCAAGCAGCGGGATCAGGTGACGGGGCTGAGCAGGCGCGTGTTCAGGCATGGCGCGGCAGGATAGCCGAGGCGGACGGGGCTGTCGCGGAATCGTCTACTTCCCGTTGCCCTTCCCCGCAGCGACGGCGTCACAAATGCGACGCTGATTTCGACGCAGAGTCCACGAGCGGACGCCGCTCGCGCTTTAAAGGTTCTGATCACCTTGCCCCAACGGGAAGCCAGTCGGTATAACGACCGACGCAGGCGGAGCATCAGGGGGATGTCTCCGCAGTGTTTCGGGGAACGTGGATGCCGAGTTTTCAAGGCAACGGAATCAACCTCTACTTCGAGCAGTTCGGGGCGCGCACCGACCCACCGCTGCTGTTGCTGCACGGGATCGGCTGTCAGCTCGTGCAGTGGCCGCAGAGCTTCATCGACGGGCTCGTCGCTCGCAGTCTGCGCGTGATCTGCATGGACAACCGGGACGTCGGCCTGAGTGAAAAGCTCGACGCGCTCGGGCAGATTGACGCGACCGCTCTGATGAGCGCCATGGCATCGGGACAGCCCGTAGTTGCCCCGTACACCCTGGCGGACATGGCGGCAGACGCGCTATCCCTGATGGATCATCTGGGGCTCGAGGATGCCCATATGCTGGGTGTGTCCATGGGTGGCATGATCGCCCAGCATCTGGCGCTAGGCCACGCCGACAGGCTGCGCAGCCTGATCACGGTCATGTCCTCGACCGGCAACCCGGATCTGCCGCCGCCCGCTCCGGAAGCCGCCGCCGTTCTTGTTACAGCGCCTCCGGCCACCGACCGGGACAGCCTGATCGCCTATCAGCAGTCGATGTGGGACGTGATCGGCGGTGAGCGCTACCGCTCACGGGAGGAAGGCATCGGCCGTCTCGCTCCCGCGGCCATCGACCGCATGGTTCATCCGCAGGGCTTCGCCCGCCAGCTCGCAGCTATCGTGGCCGACGGCAGCAGGGTGGAACGCCTTGAGAGCGTGGCGCTACCGACACTGGTGATTCATGGCGATGCAGATCCACTGGTGCCGCTGGCTGCGGGTGAAGATATCGCCCAAAGCATCCCCGGCGCTGAACTGGAAGTCGTGCGCGAGATGGGGCACGACCTGCCCGAGTCCCTGATCCCGACGCTGGTCGCACGGATCAGCCGCTTCCTGCACGGGATCGAAGCGCAACGACCTGTAACTCCGGATCGTATCCGTGGAGGGCTGGCATGACGGCATCGCAAATCGTGCTCACCGAACACGATGAGGGCATTGCGCTGGTCACGATGAACCGACCCGACGCACTCAACGCCCTGTCCACCGCCATGCGCCAGGCCCTGGTGCGGACCTTCCGCCAGCTGGCCGAAGACCCGACGACCGAGGTGGTGATCCTGACGGGAGCCGGCCGTGCCTTCACGGCGGGCCTCGATCTCAAGGAGCTCGGGGGAGAGACCGACGGCGGCACCGCGGCCGGACAAAGCGCCGAGGATACGGATCTCGGTGCCGCACTCGCCGACTATCCGAAACCGATCATCGGCGCGATCAACGGCTATGCGATCACTGGCGGCTTCGAGCTGGCCCTGATGTGCGACATCCTGCTGTGCTCCACAGAGGCCCGCTTTGCCGACACCCATACCCGGGTGGGGGTGGTGCCGGGCTGGGGACTCTCCCAGCGCCTGCCGCGCCTGATCGGCCTGCCGCGCGCCAAGGAACTGTCCCTCACCGGCAATTTCCTCAGCGCGGACCGCGCCTACGAATGGGGCATGGTGAACCGGGTGGTGGCGCCGGAAGCGCTGCTCGAAGAGGCGCACTCGTTGGCAAGGGACATCGTCAGCACCGAGCGCACTACCCGCGAGACCATGCTTCGGATCATGAACGACGGCTGGAACTCTACCCTGGGCGAGGGCCTGGCCATCGAGCATGCGGCGAGCCGGGAGCACATGCAGACCCGGGTGACCGCCGAGGCCGTGGCAGCAAGACGTGCGGCCATTCAGGATCGCGGTCGGAAACAGTGAAGTTCGTATCGCCGGTGCGCGGATCGCCGGTGCGCGGATCGCCGGTGCGCGGATCGCCG
>SLQW01000036.1 GCA_007131295.1 Pseudomonadales bacterium
CTCGCGCAGCCACAAGCGCATATCCGTTGCCACCTGGTCATTGCGAGAGCGGCCGGTATGCAGCTTCTTGCCGATTGTGCCGATCAGTTCGGTCAGGCGCGCCTCGATGTTCATGTGGACGTCTTCCCGCGCCACTGACCAGTCGAATTCACCGCGTTCGATCTCTTCGCGGATCGCCTGTAGTCCGTCAAGGATGGCATCGCACTCCGTCTGGTTGAGTACGCCCACTTTGCATAACATGGTGGCGTGCGCGATGGAGCCGGCGATGTCCTGCCGATAGAGTCTGCGATCGAAGCTCACCGATGCGGTGAAGCGCTCGACGAAGGCATCGGTGGGCTCCTGGAAGCGGCCGCCCCAGAGTTTCGCGTCCTGGTCGCTCATGCTGGCCTCGAGTCGAAGAATGGCGCCGCGCTGCGCCGGCGCGGGATCGAAGGGGGCGCATCATACCAGAGCGTTTCCTGCGATCCGGAGAACGGGAAGGGTATGGCCGAAAGCGAAAGCGAAAGCGCACGCACGTCGCCAGAGCGGTTCGAGATTCCGGAGCTGTGTTCCGCCAGCGGTCTGGTTGCGGTTGTGATCAGCGCGCAGCTCCTTGCAGTCGTGGTGGTTCTGCTCTCGGGCGCCCTGAGCTGGGTTACCTTCGGCATCACTTCGCTGTTCGTGCAGTGGGTGGCGCTGGTCAGTGCCGGAGCACTTTGCTGGATGCGGTCGTGGCTGGCTCGCTTGCCGAGTGCGGCGGGTTGGCTCAGTGCCTGGCTGATGGTGACCGGCATCGTGGCCGCGTGTGCGGTCATAGCCGAGTTGATCCTGGAGGGCCGGTTCGGGGAGTGGTTCGGGGTCGCAGCGGCCGATCCGCTGCTGAGTCCGACCGGACCGGACTGGTCCATGGTGCTGCGCACCACGTTGGTCGGAGCCATTCTGGCCGGTATGCTGCTGCGTTATCTGCTCGTGCAGCAGCAACTGCGGGAGCGTGAACAGTCCGAGCTGCGCCTGCGCGTGCAGGCGCTGCAGTCGCGCATCCGCCCGCACTTCCTGTTCAACAGCATGAACATCATCGCCAGCCTCATCGAGTCGGATCCGCGCACCGCCGAGCTCGTGGTGGAGGATCTCTCGGAGTTGTTCCGTGCCTCGCTGAATGAAGCCGGCAATCAGGTCTCGCTGCAGGAGGAGCTCGATTTATGCGAACGCTACGTGCGTATCGAGCAGCTGCGTCTGGGCAAACGCCTGCAGGTGGAGTGGGAGGTGGATGCGGTCCCGCACGGAGTGCAGATTCCGCTGCTGACCATTCAGCCCCTGCTCGAAAATGCTATCTACCACGGTATCCAACCGCTGCCCGAAGGGGGAACCGTCTACGTCCGGGTGCAGATCGAGGGTAATCGTGTCAGCGTCGAGGTCGATAATCCGCTGGCACCGCCGGATGCCGCCCGGCGCCACGGTCAGGGCAATCGGATGGCGCTGGCGAACATCCGCTCGCGGCTCGGAGTGTTGTACGGTGCGGACGCGTCCCTGGAAGTTCATGATTCGGGCGAGCGGTACCGGATTCGTCTGAGTTATCCTCATGAAGGGGGCGGTCAGAGCGAAGCCCGAGCGAGGGCCGGGGGGGAGAGGAGACACGGATGAACATCCTCGTAGTGGACGATGAGGATCTTGCTCGGGACCGGCTGGTTCGGATCGTCGAACGCCTGCAGCAGCGCCAGAGTGGTCTGAAGGTTGTCGGTCAGGCCTGTAACGGTATCGAGGCCGTTCGCGAGTGCCAGGCGCTCGCCCCCGACATCGTGCTCATGGACATCCGCATGCCCGGTATGGACGGACTCGAGGCCGCTCGCCACATCGCTCAGATGGAAACTCCGCCAGCGGTCATCTTCTGCACCGCCTTCGAGGAGCACGCCGTTGCCGCGTTCGATGCCCAGGCGGTGGGATACCTGCTCAAGCCGGTGCGCGAGAACGACCTCGAGGATGCGCTCACGCGCGCGACCCGGGCCAATCGTGCCCAGCTTGCCGCGCTCGCGGAAGAGGACGAAGCCAACAAGGGCCGCACCCACATAAGTGCCCGCACCCGGCGCGGCATCGAGCTGGTGCCCGTGGAAGAAGTCCGCTATTTCCAGGCCGATCAGAAATACGTCACGGTGCGCTGGCCCGCGGGCGAGCTGCTCATCGACGATACCCTGCGGCAACTGGAAGCGGAATTCGGCGAGCGCTTCGTGCGGATTCACCGCAATGCGCTGGTGGCGGTGCGCTATCTCGAGAGCCTGGAGCGCGACGGCCAGGGCCACTACCACGTGCGTATGCGTGGCCTGGACGATACGCTGGACGTGTCCCGTCGGCACGTGGCGGGCCTGCGCCGCTTCATCCAATCGCTCTAGCGCTGCACCGGCGCTCCTCGTTCGGAGACTGCATGACCCAACGCACGCTGCGCATCGCCACTCGGGCCTCCAATCTCGCGGTCTGGCAGGCCGAATGGGTACGACAGCGGCTGCAGCAGGCGCATCCCGGCCTCGAGGTGGAACTCATCAAGAAGCGCACCCGTGGCGATCGCTTCCTGTCCGCGCCCCTTTCGGAAATCGGTGGCAAGGGCTGGTTCGTCAAAGAGCTGGAGACTGCGCTGGTCGACGGCAGCGCGGACATCGCGGTGCACTCCATGAAGGACGTCCCGGTCAACTTCCCCGAGGGGCTGACCCTGGCGGTGATCTGCGAGCGCGGTGATCCTACTGACGCTCTGGTCGTGCGTGGCGATCTCGACGCAACGGATCTGGCAGGCCTGCCACGCAATGGTCGTGTCGGTACCGCCAGCCTTCGGCGCGCCTCCCAGGTCCGCAACTTGCGGCCGGACCTAACCACGGCACCGCTGCGGGGCAACGTCGAAACGCGTCTCGGCAAGCTCGATGCCGGCGAGTTCGATGCGATCATTCTCGCGAGTGCCGGGCTCGAGCGCCTTGGCCGTGCGGAACGGATCACGGCCCGGCTCGGACCCCCGGAGTTCATCCCTTCAGGTGGTCAGGGAGCGGTCGGCATCGAGTGCCGCAGCGACGATACAGAGATCCAGGCGCTGCTTGCTGTGCTCGAGGATGCCGCCACGAGTCGCTGTGTCCGCGCGGAGCGCGCCGTGAGCCGGCACCTCGGTGGGCACTGCTCGGTCCCGCTGGCCGCGTACGCGACTGGTGGCGCCGGAGAACTGGAGCTGTCGGCGCTGGTGGCCAGCCTCGACGGCGCCACGGTGTTGCGCGCAGGCGGGTCCGGCGCCGACCCTGAAGCGCTCGGCATCGAAGTGGCCGAGACCCTGCTCGCTGCCGGTGCAGGTCCCCTGCTGGAAGCTGCCGCGCGATTGGCGCAGGGTTGATGGCCGGCGTCGTCATGGTGCTGCGGCCCCAGCCGGGTGCCGACGAAACCGTGGCCGCGCTCGTGGCCGCCGGCTTCGCTGCCCAGGCGCTGCCGGTCCTCGAGCGGCGGGCGCTTGCGGAAACGGCAGCAATGCGCGCGCGCATCCAGGCGCTCGCCGAGTACCGGATTGTGGTTTTCGTCTCTCCGGCAGCGGCCGAGATCGGCATGGCTTGGATCGACCGCTACTGGCCACAGTATCCTGTCGATGTAGTCTGGGTTGCGGTAGGAGAAGGCACCCGACGGGTGCTGGATCGCATGGGCGTAAGAGCGGTCGCGCCCGTGACGGACGAACGCAGCGAAGGGCTGCTGGCACTGCCGGAGCTGGCTGACGTACGCCATGCCAAGGTGCTCATCATGCGTGGCCGCGGTGGCCGTGAGCTGTTGGCCGAGAGCTTGCGCGCACGGGGGGCGCAGGTGGATTTGCTCGAGCTCTATGAGCGTCGGACAGTGACCGTAGAGCTGCCCGCTGCAGAGACAGTGACCGCTGCCGTCGTGTCGAGTGTCGCGGTCCTCGATGCGTTCGCGGCCAATGGCGGCATGAGCTGGTCGAGGCGGCCGCTGATCGTACCGTCGCCGCGGGTGGCCGCGGCGGCCCGGACTGCGGGCTTCTCCGAGGTGGTGGAGGCGGCAGGCGCCGGGCCTGCGGCCACGGTCTGTGCGGTGCGGACTCTGGAATCGGGAGAATACGGGTGAGTGATACCTCCAACGACCCGCCCAAGCCGGACGCGGAAGACCTCGTCGACACTCACTCCGACGGTGAGGCGATGGCCGAGGGACGGTCTGAGGCGGAGAGTGACGTCGCGGATCAGGAAGATGCGCGTGCCGAAGAGCCACGGGGCAAGGACGACGGGGGAAAAAGTACCCCGCCGCCGCGGAGGGGCGGTCGCGGGCTCGCGTTCCTCGCTCTGCTGCTGGCGTTCGTCGCTCTCGCGGCCGCCGGATGGCCCTGGTGGCTCGCGTGGCAGGAGGAGGACGACCTCAGTGTACTGCGGGCAGCGCTCGAGCGGCGGGTCGATGAGCTGGTCGATGAGCGCCTGGCGGAACTTCAGCGCGAGCAGCGTGACGTGCGGGAGCGTCTGGAAGCGCGCCTCGATGCTCGCCTCGAAGCGCGCGATCAAGACGCTGATGAGGTGGCGGACACCATGCGCAGGCGGCTCGATCGGAGCGAGCGCCAGGTTGCGGCGCTGCGCGATGCCGTCGAAGACCGCGATGCCACTCTCGAGCAGCGGGAAGCGGAGCTGGAGCGGACCGTAGCCGGTCTCCGCGGTGCTTTCGCTGAACTTGCGGGCGACGTGGCCAGGGCTGCGCCGCCCGACTCTCGTGAGTGGCGCATTGCCGAAGCGGGCTATCTGCTGCGCATCGCCAATCAGCGTGCCCGTCTGGAGCGCGACCTCCGCGGGGCCCACGCACTGCTGACGGCGGCGGATGAAGTGTTGGCGGGCATCGACGATTTCAGCCTGGTGCCGGTGCGGGAAGCCCTGGTGGAGGCCAAGGCTAAGCTTGCAGCGCAGCCGAGCGTGGATCGCATCGCCGTGTATCTGGAGCTCGAAGCGGTCGCGCTCGCCATCGAGGCCATCCCCCTGGAGCCACTCGAGTTCGCGCCGCCGCCCGAGATCGCGGAGCTTGCGCGCGAAGCAGGTTGGTGGGCGGCCCTCGAGCGGCGCCTCCTCGCCTTGTTCGACTTCCGGCGCCACCGCGACGCACCGGTGCGGGCCCTGCGGACGCCCGAGGCGAGTTTCTGGTGGCACCATAATGTCCGCCTGAAGCTCAGTCAGGCGCAGCTCGCCTTGCTGCGTGGTGATCAGGAAGTCTGGGAAGGGACGCTGACCACGGTGGCGGAGTGGGTGCGCGAGCACCCGGGTGCGGAAGCACTGGCCGAGGAGATCGAAGTGCTCGCCGATCGTCCGGTGCGGGTGGATGCGCCCGACATAAGCGAACCGCTCGAGCGGCTCGAGACCCTGCGCATGCGTGTGCCGACGGAGCTGAATCCGTGAGGCAGGGAACTTTCAAGCTGCTGCTGCTGCTGGTCGCAGCCGCCGTTCTCGGTGCCTTGATTGCCCGCGATCCGGGTTACGTGTTGCTGGCCTGGGGCAACACATCGCTCGAGACCAGCATCTGGTTCGCGCTGCTCCTGGTCGCCGTGCTCTGGCTACTGCTGCGCCTTGTTTTTGCCGTGCTGCGGGGCATCGGTGGAAGTCCGCGGCGCTTCGGCGCCTGGCGCCACCGGCGCAAGGATCGCCTGGCTCGCGAGGAGACTACGCATGGATTGCTGGCGCTGACCGAGGGCGACTATGCCCGCGCCCGCAAGGAGCTGGACCATGCCGCGAAGCTGCTCGAGGACCCGTTGATCAATCAGCTTGCCGCTGCGCGCGCCGCACACGAGCTCGGCGACCAACCCGGCTGCGAGCGCTACCTGCAAGAGGCGCTGGAAGGCCACCCGAAGGCTACGCTTGCGGTGGGGATAACCCGTGCCGAGCTCAAAATCGCGGATCGCCAGTGGGAGCTTGCGCTGGCGACTTTGTTGGAGCTGCGCAAGCAGGCGCCTCGCAACCGGCGGGTTCTAGGGATGTTGAAAGCGGTCTACGAAGCGCTCGAGGATTGGGAGGCGCTCGCGGGCCTGCTCCCCGATCTACGGCGTGCCGGCGTCATGGAGGAGGAGGACGCGGGGGCTCTGGAGCGAAGGGTGTGGCGGGCGGAGCTGCATCGGGCCGCGCGGGTGGATGCGGACAGCAGCGGTCGAGTGCGCGCACTCGAGCAGGCCTGGAGCCACGTTCCCAAGGCTCTGCGCCAGGACCCGGAACTGCTGCGGGTCCACGTTCAGGAGCTGCGGGATCTGGGCGCCGACGAGCCGGCGGAAGCGCTTTTGCGCACTGCCCTGCCCAAGCAATGGGACGACGCCCTGGTGAATCTCTATGGCTGGGCCCAGGGCGCAGATCCGGGTGCGCAGCTGGCCGAGGCCGAGTCCTGGCTGGTAGGACGACCGAACGACACGACTCTGCTGCTGACGCTTGGCCGTTTGGCGCTGCGCCAACGACAGTGGGAAAAGGCTCGCGAGTACTTCGAAGCGAGCGTCGCCCAGCAGCGCGGTGTCGAGGCGGAGGCGGAGCTTGGACGCCTGCTGCTGCATCTGGGCGACTACGAAGCGGCGGCCAGCCATCTGGAAAAGGGTGCGCGGCAGCAGCGAGTGCTGCTCGCCGAGGTGCCGCTGCCGGAGGTGCCGCTCTCGGAGGTGCCGCTCTCGGAGGATCCGCCACAAGAGGCGGACTCGGATCTGTTGCGATCCAAGCCACCCGAACGCGGCTGAGGCGCTTTCAGGCTACATCTGCTTCGATGCGCTACCAGAGATCATCTCGCGGCGCGTAGCTGAACACGTCGGACAGGGTCTGTTCCGCGCATAAGCCCAAGGGGCGCAGCGCTTTAACGGTGCCCCAGACCATGGGCGGTCCACCGGCGACTAGGACCTGCCAGGCTTCGAGTTCCAGTTCGCCTGCGGCGATGTCGGCGGCTACCGCGTCGGCAACGCGGCCGCGGCGCATGGTTGCCGTGGCGCCGGTTCCGGCCGCGGGGTCGAACGAGGCCGCTTTCTCGAGGTTCGACTGTTCGAGGTTCGACTGTTCGAGGTTCGACTGTTCGAGGTCCGACTGCTCGAGGTCCGACTCTTCGGCGACAGCAATCCACGTGAATTCAGCATGTTGCGCCGCCAGCTCGTCCAATTCCGCAGCCAGGTACAGATCGTCACGGGTGGCCGCGCCCCAGTAGAGCCGCACCGGGACCGGCGCTGGCAGGCGCGCGCGCAGAATGCTGCGGACCTGGGCAACGCCCGAGCCCCCCGCGAGTGCCAGCAGGGGGTGCTTGAGCGGTGCCGTGAACCCGCAGGCGCCATGGGGCAGCAGTAGTTGCAGGGTTGTGCCCGTGACAAGCAGGGCTTCCATGCGAGTAGCGTCTTCAGAGTCGAGTTGCGCGAGATAGTGCAGCGTCAGGTGCGGCAGCTCGTTCGGTGCGCTGGCGATGGAAAACGCGATCGGTGCGCCATCCGGGTGCAGGATCTCCAGGTACTGGCCGGGCAGAAAGGCAGGCGCGGAAGCAGCGAGCAGGCGGATTTCCCGCACGCCCGCGCCGAGTGGCGTTACCGCCTCGATCCTGGCTTCGACGCGTATCGCTTCGGGCACGGGCCGATCAGCGGCCCTTCATGGACATGAAGAATTCGTCATTTGTCTTCGTGTCCTTGAGCTTGTCGAGCAGGAATTCGATGGCGGCGGTGTCATCCATATCGTGCAGTAGCTTGCGCAGAATCCAGACGCGCTGCAGCTCCTCCTCGCTCATCAGCAGATCCTCGCGGCGGGTGCCCGAGCGACGGATATTGATGGCCGGGTAGACGCGTTTCTCGGCGATGCGACGCTCGAGATGCAGCTCCTGGTTGCCGGTGCCCTTGAATTCCTCGTAGATCACTTCGTCCATCTTCGAGCCGGTTTCCACCAGCGCCGTGGCGATGATGGTCAGGCTGCCACCTTCCTCGATGTTGCGCGCCGCGCCAAAGAAGCGCTTGGGTCGCTCCAGGGCGTGAGCATCCACACCGCCGGTGAGGACCTTGCCCGACGACGGAACGATGGTGTTGTAGGCTCGTGCGAGCCGGGTGATGGAATCGAGCAGAACCACGACGTCCTTCTTGTGCTCGACCAGGCGCTTGGCCTTCTCGATCACCATTTCCGCAACCTGGACGTGGCGTGACGGCGGTTCATCGAAGGTGCTCGCCACGACTTCGCCGCGGACGGTGCGCTGCATCTCGGTCACCTCTTCCGGGCGCTCGTCGATGAGCAGCACGATGAGCATGACGTCGGGGGTGTTGTAGGTGATGGATTGGGCGATGTTCTGGAGGATCAGCGTCTTGCCGGCCTTGGGTGGAGAGACGATCAGGCCGCGCTGGCCCTTGCCGATCGGCGCTACCAGATCCACGACCCGGGCGGTCAGGTCTTCCGTAGAGCCGTTGCCCCGTTCCAGCCGCAGCCTTTCCTGGGGGAAAAGCGGCGTCAGGTTCTCGAACAGGATCTTGTGTTTCTTGGTGTTCGGCTCGCTGTAGTTGATCTCGT
This sequence comes from Pseudomonadales bacterium, assembly GCA_007131295.1. GTDB lineage: Bacteria > Pseudomonadota > Gammaproteobacteria > Pseudomonadales > Azotimanducaceae > SLTB01. Next base: position 8,466 of record SLQW01000036.1, read on the forward strand.
CGACCTTCAACAGCGCAAAGTAGCGTTCGCCATCCTTCGGCGGCCGGATCTTGCCCGCGATCGAGTCGCCGGTGCGCAAATTGAAGCGGCGGATCTGGCTCGGCGAAACGTAGATGTCGTCCGGACCAGCGAGGTAGGAGGAGTCGGCGGAGCGGAGGAAGCCGAAGCCATCCTGCAGGATCTCCAGGGTTCCGTCGCCGTAGATGTCCTCGCCGCTCTTGGCGTGCTTGCGAAGGATGGCGGCGATAACTTCCTGCTTGCGGGAGCGGGCGAGGTTTTCCAGGCCCATTTCGCGCGCCATGTCGAGAAGATCAGGAACCGGTTTGCGTTTGAGATCGGTGAGATTCATGTCCATGCATTCGGTGTAGGAGAACGGCCACACGAATCCTGCGTGGAGTCCGGCACGACAGCGCCGGTGAGGCAGCGTGGGATCGCTCAAGTAACGGAAGTGGGGTGGAGGTAAAGCGGGTTCAAAGGTTGGTAGTGCAGTCACCCCCCCGAGGCTTCCCCATATTCGCTCGACGCCGATGACTCGTCAAGCCCATTCTCGTTGCTGGAACTGGTCGGCCGATCGGTGCCGCCCCCCGGCGGCACCGCAGGGCATCGCTTCAGATGTGGCTGTCGAGGAACGCAGCGAGCTGTGACTTGCTCACCGCGCCGACTTTGGTGGCCTCGACGTCACCATTCTTGAACAGCATGAGCGTCGGGATCCCGCGAATGCCGTACTTGGCGGCGGTTTCCTGATTCTCGTCCACATTCACCTTGCAAACCTTGACGCGTTCGCCGTATTCGTCGGCGATCTCATCGAGGATGGGTGCGATCATCTTGCAGGGTCCGCACCACTCGGCCCAATAATCGACGAGTACGGGTTTCTCGGCCTTCAGCACGTCGTCTTCGAAGGTGTCTTTGCTGACGTGGGTGATATTGTCGCTCATGGATGATCTCCGGTTGAGTCCTGCTCCCGGCGGGAGTTCACCGGGTGGACAGCGGCGGGCGAGTGTATCATTCGCCGCGCTGGGCTCGTAGGCGTCCACTGACAGCATACCCCGGACCACACAGGGGCGTGAAAAGGGCTGTGACCGTCATTCCGGTCGCCTCGGCCGGGTTCGCTTGGTGTGATTCGAGACGCGTTTTCCGGACTAACATAGACCGAATGACGGGTCTCGACCGTAGTCGCGGAGCGGAATGTGATGGCTCGAGCGCAGGATTGCAAGTCCAGTGGCGGGGTCCGGCCGACCGGGGTCCGGCCCGCCGGTCTTGCCGACAGCGGCCCCGGTGGTACGCCAGTCCACCTGGCCAGTCTCGATCTCGGCAGCAACACGTTTCATCTCCTCGTCGCCCGTCTCGACCAGGGCGAGCCGCGTCCGGTGGAGCGGCTCAAGTTCCGGGTCGGCCTCGCAGCAGGCTTGCGCGAGGACGGCAGCCTCGACCCGAAGCGTTTCGAGCGCGCCTGCGATGCCATGCGCCGCATCGCGGACCGTATCGGTGGCATTCCCCGCAGCCACGTCCGCGCGGTCGGTACAAGCACCCTTCGGTCACTGGCGGACCCGGCCCCGTTCCTGGCCGCTGCGGAGCAGATTCTTGGCGTGCCGGTGCGCATTGTCGGTGGTGAAGAGGAGGCGCGACTGGTGTTCGCCGGCGCCATGGACACCTTGCCGGAGACCCGATCGCCGCGCCTGGTAATCGATATCGGCGGCGGCAGCACCGAGCTCGCGCAGGGCTGTGAGCGGGAACCCGATGTCTGCGCGAGTATCCCGCTCGGCTGTGTTCCAGTGAGTCGCATCGCGCTCGATGTGGCGTCGCCGCGCGCGGGCATGCAGCAGGCGCTTGCGTTCGCGCGGCGAGTCTGCGGTGACAGCGTGCTGAACCCTTTTACGGCTACTGGTGCGGAAGCCATCGGCACTTCCGGGACCATCGAGTCGCTGCGCGACGTGCTGCGTGCGCGCGGGGAAGCTCCCGAGGCCCTCACGTTGAAGGCGCTCGCGGAGGTTTTCGAAGTGCTCGCCGCAGCGCCGTTGCTGCCCGTATCGCTGCCGGGCCTGGCTGCCGACCGCGAAGAGGTGTTCCCGGGTGGCGTCGCGATCATGCTCGCGCTCTGGGAGCGCCTCGGCTGCGAACGCCTCAAGTTCACTGAGGGCGCGCTGGAAGATGGGCTCATTCGGGAGCTGGTCCCGCTGCCCGAGGAGGGGCTTCGGGCCAGGACCCTGGCGGCGCTGCAGGCACGTTTCGTCGTGGATCCCTGGCATGCTGAGGAACTCGCAGCCGTGGCCTCGGAGCTGTTCGACAGAACGGCGGAGGACTTCGGTCTTACTGCGGCCGACGGCGAGCTGCTCGGTGCTGCAGCCGCCGTGCACGATATCGGGCTCGCTGTCGCCGCTGAGCACCACGAACGCCATGGTGCCTGGCTGCTGCGAAATGCGGAGCTACGCGGTTTCACGGCGGACGAGCGGCTGATACTCATCGCGCTCGTCAGGGGCCACCGGGGGCCCTGGCCGGAACTGGCCATCAACGCGCTCGAGGCACCACAGCGGGCCGTGTGTTCGCGGCTCTGCGTTTTGCTGCGCCTGGCTGTGATCCTCAAGCGTGCCGCAACCGCGCCGCTCCCCGCCCTTGCGGCCGGGTCCGCTGGCCTCGAACTGCACCTGGGCGCGGCATGGCGGGACGAGCACCCCTTCCTCACCGAAGCGCTGGAGCGGGAGGCCGCAGCGCTCGCGGCGGTGCCGCGGGCGCCCCGACTGCTGATCAGCCGCGCTTGAGCTGCTCGGCGATCCGCCGCGCGAAGTAAGTGAGGATGCCGTCGGCGCCGGCGCGCTTGAACGCCAGCAATGACTCTGCGATCACCTCTTCCGCGAGCCAGCCGTTGTCGATGGCGGCCATGTGCATGGCGTACTCGCCGCTCACCTGATAGGCGTACGTGGGAACGCCGAAGGTCTCCTTCACGCGGTGGATGATGTCCAGGTAGGGCATGCCCGGCTTCACCATCACCATGTCGGCGCCTTCGCTGAGGTCGAGGGCTACCTCCTGCACGGCCTCATCGCTGTTGGCGGGGTCCATCTGATAGCCATGCTTGCCGGCGGGTCCGAGGTTCGCGCTCGAGCCCACCGCATCCCGGAACGGGCCGTAGTATTTGGACGCGTACTTGGCTGAGTACGCCAGGATGCGCACGTTCTGGTGGCCGTGGGCTTCAAGTTCCTCGCGGATCGCGCCGATGCGACCGTCCATCATGTCCGACGGCGCGATGACGTCCGCGCCCGCTTCTGCGCAGCAGAGAGCCTGCCGGCATAGCGCTGTCACGGTAGCATCGTTCACCACGTAGCCTGTGTCGTCGAGCACGCCATCCTGACCATGGCTGGTGTAAGGGTCGAGGGCGGCGTCGGTGATCACGCCCAGCTCGGGCACCGCCGCCTTAACCGCACGGATGCTGCGGGCGATGAGGCCGTCGTCGTTGTACGCTTCGCGCCCATCCGGGGTCTTCAACTCGGCCGGAGTATTGGGAAACAGGGCGATGGCAGGAATGCCGAGGCCGAGTGCCACTTCGGCCTCGCGGACGAGCTCATCGATACTGAGCCGGAACACGCCAGGCATCGAGGGTACCGGGTCGCGCAGGGCGCTACCCTCGGTGACGAACAACGGATAGATCAGGTCGTCGGTCGTCAGGGTATGCTCGCGCATCAGGCGGCGCGAAAAGTCGTCCCTGCGCATGCGACGCATGCGTGTGGCAGGGTAGAGGCGCGCGGCGCCAGGGATCGGGTTCACGACTAGGCTCCTGTTGCGAGGCTGCCGGCGTTGCCTGCAGCCTTGATCATCTGCGGCCCGGAGTGTACCAGCCCGCCGGCGCGACCCGAGAGTCAGCCACTGACCAGCAGAAGGAAATGCCGCTCATGGACGTCCGCCGTCTGCTCGTCCTCACGCTGATCGCCGCGGTCATCGCCAGCTACTTCGTGTTCGATTTCGGCCGCTTCCTGTCCTTCGAATATCTGGAAGAACAGCGGAGCGCGCTGCGGGAACTGGTGGCTGCGCGCCCCTTGCTCACCGGCGGTACCTTCTTCCTCGTCTACGTGCTCGTGACCGGTGTGTCGCTGCCCGGTGCCGCCGTGATGACGCTGGCGGGGGGTGCCATCTTCGGCTTGTTTTGGGGCACGATCCTGGTGTCGTTCGCCAGCACCATCGGCGCCACCGTGGCCATGCTGGTTGCGCGGCTGCTGCTGCGGGACTACGTGCAACGGCGCTTTGCCAGCCAGCTCGGGCCGATCAATCGAGGCATCGAGCGTGACGGAGCGTTCTACCTTTTCTCGCTGCGACTGGTCCCGCTGTTTCCCTTCTTCATGATCAATCTGGTGATGGGCGTGATGCCCATTCGCGCGGTGACATTCTTCGTGGCCAGCCAGGTAGGCATGCTGCCAGGCACGGTGGTGTATGTGTTCGCTGGCACGCGGCTGGCAGAAATCTCCGGCCCCGGCGACGTCCTCTCGCCGGATCTGATTTTCGCCTTCCTCCTGCTTGCGGCGTTTCCCTGGGTGGCGCGAGCGATCATGAACGCCCTGGCGCGACGCCGGGCGTTGCGCGGGCACCGTAAACCGAAACGCTACGACGACAACCTGATCGTCATCGGCGCCGGTTCGGCGGGATTGATCGCCGCGCTGATAGCCGCCACGGTGAAGGCGAAGGTCACCCTGATCGAGCGCGCGAAGATGGGTGGCGACTGCCTCAACACTGGCTGCGTGCCCTCCAAGACCCTCATCACGTCTGCGCGGGTGGCGCACACGGTCCGGATTGCGGAACGCTTCGGTCTGCGTGACGCCCAGGCGCGGGTGGACTTTCCAGCGGTGATGGATCGGGTAGCCGAGGCGATCCGCACCATCGAACCCAACGATTCCGTGGAACGTTACGAAGGCCTCGGCGTGCGTTGTGTGCAGGGCGATGCACGGATCATCGATCCCTGGACCGTGGAGGTGAACGGTGAGCGGCGCACGGCGCGGCGCATCGTCATCGCCACCGGCAGCGAACCGCTGCTGCCCCCCATTCCCGGCCTGGAGGCGGTGGATCCGCTGACCTCCGACAGCGTCTGGGCGCTGCGCGAGCTGCCGGAGCGCCTGCTGGTCATGGGTGGCGGCCCGATTGGCTGCGAGCTCGCCCAGAGTTTTTCCCGCCTCGGCGCCCGGGTGACACTTGTGGACATGGCGCCGCGCATCCTGCCCCGGGAAGACACCGATGTGGCGGAGGTCGTGGCCGAGGCCCTGGCGGCCGAGGGCATCGACGTCCGGCCCGGACACGAGGCGATCCGCTTTCGCGGTGACGGCAGCGGCGGTGTGCTCACAGCGCGCAACGCGGACGAAGAGGTGGATCTGCCCTTCGACCGGGTGCTGGTGGCGGTGGGCCGGCGTCCGGTCACGGAAGGACTCGGGCTCGAGGCGCTTGGGGTCCGCAAGACATCCGCCGGGACCCTGGACGTGGACGCCCATCTGTTGACCAGCGTACCGACGATCTACGGTTGCGGCGACGTGGTGGGGCCGTATCAGTTCACGCACATGGCCTCGCACCAGGCCTGGTACGCTGCCGTGAACGCCCTGTTCGGACCGTTTCGCCGTTTCAAGGCCAACTACCGCGTCGTCCCCTGGACCACCTACACCGAACCGGAAGTCGCGCGTGTGGGCCTGAATGAGGATGAAGCACGCAGGGCGGGAACGGACGTGGAGGTCACCCGCTTCGAGTTCGCCCACAACGACCGGGCCATCGCCGAGAGTGCCCGCACCGGCTTCATCAAGGTGCTGACCCCGCCTGGCCGCGACCGGATCCTCGGTGTCACCATCGTCGGTCCCCATGCGGGGGAACTGCTCGCTGAGTATGTGCTGGCGATGACTCACGGCATCGGTCTGAAGCAGATCATGGGTACGATTCACGTTTATCCGACCTTTGCCGAGATCAACAAGTCCGCCGCCAGCGCCTGGCGCAAGGCACACGCGCCCGAGCGACTGCTCGAGTGGGTGGGCCGCTTTCACGCGCTGCGTCGTTGACCGGCGGCGCTCGAACTTGAGACATTCAGTTAAGGAGGGAGAGGGTCTTATGCAGGATCTCGAGGGCAAGGTCGCGTTCGTCACGGGCGGCGCTAGCGGAATCGGTCTTGCCATGGCTGAGGCATTCGCCGATGCCGGCATGAAACTCGTGATCGCGGACGTGGACACCAGCGCCCTGGCCGCTGTGGCCGAGCGTTTTCGCGGCCGTAACGTGCCCGTGCTGACCGAAGAACTCGACGTCACCGATCGTGCCGCCTACGCCGCCGTAGCGGAACGCGCCTGGTCCGAGTTTGGTGCCGTGCATGTGCTCTGCAACAACGCCGGTGTTTATCGCGGCGGTTCCCTCGATCGGGTGACTTACGAAGACTGGGACTGGGTCCTCGGCGTAAACGTCGGTGGGGTAGTCAACGGTATCCAAACCCTGCTGCCGCGGATGCGTGCGGCGGGCGAGGGCGGGCACGTGGTGAATACGGCTTCGATGGCAGGCTTGAGCGGAAGTGCCGGCCTCGGCATCTACAACACCAGCAAGTTCGCGGTCGTCGGGCTGTCGGAAGCGCTGCGGGCGGATCTGGAGCCGCACGGCATCGGGGTGTCCGTGCTCTGCCCCGGCATGGTGCGCACCGCCATTCTAGAGAGTGAGCGCAACCGTCCGACCGATCGGGTGGGGCGCGATCCCGAAGCCGAAGAGGCAGCCAAGGCGCACAACGCGATGATGCAGACGATGATGGGTACAGGTATCGATCCGGCCGAGGTCGGACGCCTGGTCCTCGACGGGATCCGCGAGAATCGCTTCTGGCTCATTACCCATCCGGAGATGCGTGTCATGGCCGAAGTGCGCAGTCACGAACTCCTGGCGGCTTTCGGGGAACCGGATCCGGAACGGCTCGCTGCGTTGGAGCGCGCGCTCACCGGCGCAACGGACGGCTGACGCGAGTGCCAGGCGGGTCTGCGGAGGACATTGCATGAAGTTCGGCATCTTCTATGAGCACCAGCTGCCGAAACCCTGGAATGAGGGCGACGAACTCCGGCTCTATCAGGAAGCGCTGGAGCAGGTCGAGGTGGCTGACCGGCTCGGCATCGATTACGCCTGGGAGGTCGAGCATCACTTCCTGGAGGAGTACTCGCACTCGTCGGCTCCGGAGGTATTCCTCGCTGCCTGCTCGCAGCGCACGAAGCACATCCGTCTCGGCCAGGGAATCCGCCAGGTCATTCCCCAGTACAACCATCCTGCGCGCACGGCTGAGGTGATCGCGACGCTCGATCTCGTCTCCAATGGCCGGGTCGATTTCGGTACCGGCGAGTCTTCGGCCATTCTCGAACTCGGCGGTTTCGGTATTCCCGTGGCCGAGAAGCGCGCCATGTACCTGGAAGCCACCGAGCAGATCTGCAACATGATGGCCATGGATCCGTATCCGGGCTTCGAGGGCAAGTACTTCTCGATGCCATGCCGGAATCTGGTGCCGAAACCGGTGCAGCAGCCGCATCCGCCGCTGTGGGTGGCCTGTTCGCAGCGGGACACGATCCGGATGGCGGCCAGGCTCGGCATGGGTGCCCTGACCTTCGCCTTCGTCGATCCGTTGGAAGCGAAGGAGTGGGTAGACGAGTACTACAGCATCATCAAGTCCGAGGCCTGCGTGCCGATCGGCTGGAGCGTGAATCCGAACATCTGCATGGTTTCGAGCTTCTCCTGTCACGAGGACCGGGAGGAGGCCATCCGCCGCGGGCTCAAGGGCTTCGAGTTCTTCGGCTACGCGCTCGGCAGCCTGTACGGCTTCGGCATCCACAAGCCGGGGCGCGTCGATCTTTGGGCCGAGTTCGAACAGGTCTATGCCAAGCGCATGGCGGAGAACCCCATCGAGATGGCTCAGGCGCTCAGCGGTGGCCGAGGCGGCATCGGCACGCCCGACGATCTGCGCGAGCACCTGCGCAAGTTCGAGCAGGCCGGGGTAGATCAGGTGACGTTCATCCAGCAGGCGGGCAACAACCGCCACGAACACATCTGCGAGGCGCTCGAACTGTTCGCCGCGAAGGTGATGCCGGAGTTCAAGGCCCGCGCCGCGGAGCGGGAAGCGGCCAAGATGGCGGAACTCGCGCCGTACATCGAGGCGGCGCTGGCCCGGAAGCAATACCTGCCGATGCCTTCAGACGAGCAGCTCCCCAGCTTCGAAGCGCTCGGCCGACGCATCAGCGAAGAGAGCAGGCAGGCGCCTTCCATCTATGAAAAGCCCGCCTCGGGCTGACTCAGTCGGACGGTAGTGGGACCCCGATTGCCGGCCGCGTTGCCAGGCGCTCGAACGCGTGCCCGAGCGCGAGCACCTCGATGTCGCTGTCCGATCCGGCGGCGAACGACAGGCCGACCGGCAGCCCGTGCAGCGTTCCCATGGGCACCGTCAGGTGCGGGTAGCCCGCCACCGCGGGAAACGTGCCGAAGCCACCCAGGTAGTGATCGCCGTTCACGAGGTCGATCGGCCACGCCGGACCCACCGATGGAGCGATGATGGCGTCGAGCCCGTACTCGCCGAGCAGGCGATCGATGCCGTTGCTGCGTGTCGCGGTGCGGATGCGTGCCAGCGCTTCGCGATACTCGGGGGCATCGAGGCCCGAGGTCGCAGCAGCCTTGAGGAAGATCTCCTGCCGGAAGTAGGGCATGGTCTCTTCGACTCGTGCCTCGTTGAAAGCGATCAGTTCATCGAGGTCGGCCACTGCTGCGGGCTCGGGCAGCCCTGCGAGCCAGGCGTTCAGGTCGTGGCGGAACTCGTGCAGCAGGACTTTGAACGTGTCGTTGCTGAAGCCCTCGTAGCGCTCGAAGGCGAGGTCGTCCACCAGTTCCGCACCGGCTCGCCCGAGGGCCGCAATGGCGGCGTCGAACAAGGCGTCGACACCCTCGTGGTAGCCGCTCGCGCCGCGCAGGATGCCGATCCTGCGACCACGGAGTTCGCCGTCCCGCACGGCCTCGAGCAATGCTTCGGGGTCCAGACCGGCCATGACCGCGAAGCCGAGCGCGGCGTCAGCCACGGTGCCGGCCATGGGCCCGGCGGTGTCCTGAGTGTGCGCGATCGGGATGATGCCGTCGCCCGGCAGGGCGCCGACACTGGGCTTGAAGCCGACGATGCCATTGATGGCAGCCGGGCAGATGATCGAGCCATTGGTCTCGGTGCCGATGGCCAGCGGCACGTAGCCGAGAGCCACGGCGACGGCGCTGCCCGAACTCGATCCGCAGGGGTTACGAGAGTGGTCCACCGCATTGCGGGTCTGGCCGCCGAGTCCGCTCCAGCCGGAGGAGGACCGCTCGGAGCGGAAGTTCGCCCACTCGGAGAGATTGGCCTTGCCCAGCATCACGGCGCCCGCATCACGCAAGCGCGCGACCACGGTCGCATCCCGAGCGGTGCGCAGGTCGGCCAGGGCGTGGGCGCCCGCCGTCGTCGGCATGTCCCGGGTCTCGATGTTGTCCTTGATCAGCACCGGGATGCCGTGCAGCGGGCCGCGCTGCGCCGGCTCGAGGCGGTCGCGCTCGCTGGCGAGACGCTCGGCCGTCGGGTTGACGTGGAGGACGGCCCGGTACACTTGGTCCGCCGCTTCGATGCGTGCGAGAGCATCGGCGATGACGCGACTGCTGCCGTCCGGTTCGGCCGTCCTGCCGAGCAGGATCGAAACGTCAGGGGTCATCGTCGTCTCCGTTGGCGGCTCCGGCGCTTCCGCGAGATCGTCACCAGGACCGCAGCCCACGGCAGTGAACATGGCCGTCAGGCCGACGGCAAGGGCCTTGCAGGCGTGATGCATGGTGTAGCGTTCCGCTCCGGACTGGGCGCACCATGGTGACGCTCGCCGCCGGCGGGCGCCAGCCGGGGGCCTTCATTCGCGGGCGAAAGCGATGTTCTGGGCGCGACTGGTGGACAGCGTGAAGCCGGTGACCCGTCCGCGCCGATTGCGCTCGAAGTGCAGCAGCAGGTCGCCCGGTTCCCATTCCAGGAACCGGTCGTCGCCGATCGGCGTGAAATGGAGGTCGACGCCCCGTGCGCGCTGCGCCACGAGCTCGTCGCCGCTGCGGACGAGTTCGTAGTGGGTATCGAGCGCCGCGCTGAAGTAGCGGCCCTCGTACTGTCGGAAATCCCAGCCGGACACGGTGGCGCGCTCGAGGCGGCGGGCATGCACGCGGTGGTCGGGCAGCTGCAACGCCATCCGGGTCATGCGACCGTTGTTGTCGCCTTCGAACGTGACCGGAATCTCGTCCCCGCCGAGAAGGTAATGACCGGCGTCGGTGGGCTCGAGCTCCTGAAGGCTGCCGCCCATGATCAGAAACAGGCGCCCTTCCGCTGCTTCCACCCGGAGCAGACGGCCGTTTTCGAGCAGGTAGCGACCCCGGTAGCGCGCGGCTTCTTCCAGGTTGGCGGTTCGTAGCCCCTCGGTCGGCTGTGCCGCTTCCGCGTTTGCAGGTTCCGGCAGTGGGTTCCCCGCACCGTTCTCGAGACGGTCCGCCACCTCGGTTGCCAGCGCCCCTGGCCGCAGGCTGTTGACGTTGCCCAGTACCACTACGACCAGGCCGGACTCGGGTACCAGCAGCAGGTGGCTGCGATAGCCGGTGAGCGCGCCCCCGTGATGCAGGATTCTGGCGTCTCCGATCGATCCCACCTGCAGCCCGAAGCCATAGCCGCTCGCCGAACCGTCGGCCAGCCTTGCCGGTTCGCCCATGCGAGCAAGCGCCGATGCGTCTTCGGTCCCGGTTGTGAGCAGATGTGCACCCCAGCGCAGCAGGTCCCCTGCTGTGGTCACCAGATTTCCGGAGCCGTATATGTTCGCCTGCACCGGTGCCCGCTCCAGATGCATATCCCCGCGCACACCATCGCCGCGCCGGCGCAGCTCGTAGGGCGTGGCCAGCCGCTCGATCACCTGTTGCGGCGTCGTCTGCACAAGCGTCTCTTCGAGTCCGAGCGGGGCGAACACCTCGCTGACGAGCCAGTCCGGGTAGGGTCGACCCGTGACCGACTCGATCACGTCCGCCAGCAGAATGTAGCCCGAGTTGCTGTAGCTGAAGCGGGAGCCAGGCTCGAAGTTCAGTCCGTCCTGGCGCATGACCATGCGCCGGGCCTGAGCATGCGTGCGCACGTCGCTGGATTCCCAGCCGGCAAGGCTCGCCAGCGTCCATTCGTCCTTCAGACCCGCCGTGTGCTGCAGCAGCTGGCGTACGGTCAACTTCCGGGCAGCGGACGGCAGTCCTTCCAGGTGGCGGCCGAGGGAGTCGTCCAGGTCCAACCGACCCGCTGCCTCCAGTTTCAGGATCGCGTAGGCCGTGAAGGTCTTGGCGATGGAGCCGGCGTGAAAGCGGCTATCCGCTGTGATCGCAATGCCCAGTTCGATGTGGGCGGCACCGGCGCTGCGCTCGAACAACAGCTCGCCGTCTCGGGCCGCGGCCACGACCACACCTGGCCCGGTGTGGTCCTGCCACGGCTCAAGCAGCTCGTCCAGCCAGCTCCCGCCGGGTGCGTCGGCGGCCGCCGAGGGTGCGCGGGCCAGCACCCAAAGCAGCGCCAGCATCAGCGCAAGGGTGAAGCGCATGTCGTCCCGCCTCCCGGACCCTGCGCCTTGGCGCCGGTCCGTCTCTCCGGAATCGGGGCATTCGGCCATGCCGCGGAGTCTCCCGGCTCCGCGCCGACCCTGCCGTGCCGCAGGGGGCGTCCTCCCCTGCCGGCACCAGCCAAGCATGCACCATTAACACCGCCCGCTGCACCTTCAACGTACAGTGCTCCAGCGCTGCTGCGCGTGCGGCCTCGACGAATCCGACGCCAGATCTGACTTCGCCGGCGGTTCGTTGCAGAATCCAGGATCGCCCGTCTGCCTGGGGAGGGAAATATGGCGGAAGTGATTGCGGGGCATCGGCGCCTGCCGGTAGATCAGCTGCTTGATCGGGCGGCGCGTGCCGCCACCGGTCTGGACACCCTCGGCGTCGGTCACCGGGATGCGGTTGCCCTGATGCTGCGCAACGACTTCGCATTCTTCGAGGCATCACTGGCAGCAGGACGCCTCGGTGCCTACCCGGTTCCGGTCAACTGGCATTACACCGGCGACGAGGCGGGCTACGTGATCGCCAACAGCGGCGCAAAGGTGCTGGTGATCCATGCCGACCTGCTCGCGCCGATAGCGGCGGACATTCCAGCGGGCGTCGAGATCCGCGTGGTGGAGACGCCAGACGAGATTCGCGCTGCCTATGGCCTCGCTCCGGAACGCTGCCGTCTGCCCTCGAACTTAGCCCCTTGGGGCACCTGGCTCGAGCGCTACGAACCGCTGCCGCCGCGCGCGATCGTTCCTCCCGGAACCATGATCTACACCTCGGGTACCACGGGCCGTCCAAAGGGCGTTCGCCGGGCACCTCCGTCCGAGGCGCAGGCCGCGGCGACGCAAGCGACGCTGCTCACGGTGTTCGGCCTCGAACCAGGTGCGACAACGGTCATCACCGGGCCCATGTACCATTCGGCGCCGAACGCCTACGGCCTCACCAGCGTCAATCTCGGGTGCAACACGATTCTGCAGGCGCGCTTCGATCCGGAAGAACTGCTCGCGCTGATCGAGCAGGAGCGCGTCACGCATCTGCACATGGTTCCGACCATGTTCGTGCGCCTGTTGAAGCTCCCAGATGCGGTGCGCAGTCGCTATGACCTCTCGTCGCTGAAGTTCGTGGTGCATGCGGCAGCGCCCTGCCCCGTGGACGTGAAGCAGCGCATGATCGAGTGGTGGGGCCCGGTGATCTATGAGTACTACGGATCGACGGAAACCAGTGCCGTGGTCTTCTGCAATTCGCAGGAGTGGCTGGCGCATCCGGGTACGGTGGGTCGGCCCTTGCCCAACGCTGAAATCCGCATTCTCGATGATGCCGGCCGCCCGCTGCCTGCAGGGCAGGCGGGGGAGGTGGCGGCGCGCCTGCTCGACACCTCCGACTTCACTTACCATGGCGACGATGCCAAGCGCGCCGAGGCGGATCGCGCCGGACTGGTGGCGCCTGGTGACATCGGCTATCTGGATGCGGACGGTTTCCTCTACATCTCCGATCGCAAGAAGGACATGGTCATCTCCGGTGGCGTGAACATCTATCCGGCGGAGATCGAGTCAGTGCTCATCGACATGCCCGGCGTGCACGACTGCGCCGTGTTCGGCGTTCCCGACGAGGAATTCGGCGAGGCGTTGTGCGCGGTGATCGAACCCGAGGCGGATGCGGGGCTCGACGCCGCTGCCGTGCGGGCCTGGTTGCGTGAGCGGGTCGCCGGTTACAAGGTGCCGCGGCAGGTGGACTTCAGGACCGATCTGCCGCGGGAGGATTCAGGCAAGATCTTCAAGCGCAAGCTCAGGGAGCCCTACTGGCAGGAAGCGAAGCGCGCGATCTGAAACGGACCCGATCCATGACGGCAAGGCACCGTTTCCGGGCTAGACGCGGCAGCCGGTCAGGGTGAGGCGCTGGCCAGGACGAATCAGGAAGCGCGGCGCAGCGATGTTGTTGTCGCGTGCCACCGCGCGGACGCTTGGACACCCGTTCCGGCTGACAATGGTGGAAAGGGTATCCCCCTGCCGGACGACGTAGATCCGGCTCGCCGGGCGGCGGTCGTCGCGGGATTCGTGCAATACGGCTGCGAGCTGCACGGTCTCGCCCTCGACGCAGCGGCTCTGGTAGACCGGCTCGAGGTTCGCGGGCATGGCGACTACGGTGCCGCTCTCCAGGCGTTCGAACGGCTCGAGGCGTGCATTGAGATTGCGCAGCGTACGGAACCAGCCGTTGCGGTTTTCCTGCTGACCTAGGCAGATAGCCAGTTCGCCCAGTGTCGCCGGCGTCGCCAGGGCAACCTCGGTCGCTTCGGTGTCGATAACCGGGAATGTCACCCCATAACGCTCGGGGTGAAGGAAGAGCCAGGCCGCGGCCAGCACGTAGGGGACGTAATCCTGAGTCTCCCGCGGCAGCCGGGCCCGGATCTCGTCGTCCCAGAAGCTGGCATTGGCGTTGCGTCCTGCCAGCCGCTGTACCCGGTTCTCGCCGCCATTGTAGGCGGCCAGGGCGAGTTCGAGGTTGTCGTTGAGCGCTTCGAAGCGCTCATTGAGGTAAGCGACGCTGGCGCGCGCCGACAGGGTCGGATCGAAGCGCTGATCGAAACCGTCGGCGCGCGCAAGACCGAATCGGCGACCCGTGTGCGGCATGAACTGCATCGGCCCGGCGGCACCGGCGCGGGAGACTGCATGGACGCGGCCGCCGGACTCCTTGGCGAGAATACCGAACAGCAGCGCTTCCGGTAGCCCCGCGCTCTCATACTCCGGCCACATCAGATGGCGCATGTACTGATAGTTCTCCCACGCATCCATCAGGTTGGGTCGCATCCAGGTCAGCCAGTCGTGCAGTGCCGCATGGACGGGTCCGTTGAGCTCGATGATGTCGCTCAGGTCGCGGCCATTGAGCAAATTGACCGAGCGCCTTGCTGAAGGGATCTCGGTAAGCACTACGCTCTCGTCGTCACCCGCGTACTCGAGCTCGACGAAGTCTTCCATCGCGCCGGTGAGCACCGAGCTGCGAAGGGTCAACAGGTTCGTGAACGCGGACATGAAGCGCTGCGGTTCGCAGCCCGGAGTCTCTGCGCAGGTGTGACCGGCTCCGGTCAGGTCGGCCACAGCGCCGTCGATGAGCGCTTTGGCTTCGTCGAAGCGACCCGTCGCCGCCGCTTCGAGTCCGGCCTGATAGTCCAGCACGCTGGTGTCGAGCGCATCGTAAAGTTCGGTGATGGCCGCTTCGTTCGCCGGTGTGGCGGCCTCGTCGCTGGCATCGCCCTCGGATGTGAGATGGCTGCAGGCGGCGAGGCTGGCAGCGACACAGAGGACGGTGAGCAGGCGCAACATTTGATCGACTCCGATGGGCGACGGCGGGGGCAGGCGGTAGCGACACAAACATGCTCGCCGCTCTCGCGCGTTGCAGTTCCATGCTGTTTCTTCATGCACCAAGGCGCGAAGTGAAGGCAGCCCCGGCGGGCCACTTACGATACAGGACTCCGGCATCGCAGCGCATCTGCAGTCAGCGGAAGGGCTCGCGTTCCCGCCCCTGCACGCCCAAGCATAGTCCAGCCGGCCCAGTCGGCGATGCCGCCAGGCGCCCGCAGCGTCGGGTTCAGCGGACGACGTCGAAGTAGCTTTCCACCCGCGTCAGGTGACCGTCGACGTCGGTTTCTTCTGCGTTGTGGGTGGCGAAGGCCAGGTGGGTGCAGCCGAGCGCCCGCCACTTCTCTGCGTGGGTGGCCCAGCGCTCCGGCGTACCGCCCTGGAACTGCGCCTGGGCCTGGATGCCGAATCCGTCCATGCTGCGGCCGGCAGCCTCCCGGTGGCGGCGCATGGTTTCGATGCAGTCGCGCGCCTTGTCGTTGGCGCCCATCAACGGCATCCAGCCGTCGCCATGTTCGGCGCAGCGTTTCAGCAGCGCCGGAGCCGAACCGCCGAACCAGATGGGGATGGGCGCTGACGGCCGCGGCAGGATGCTGGCCGCGTCGATCCGATGGAACCGACCCTCGAACGTCAGGCTGTCTTCCGACCAGAGCTTGCGCAGCAGTTCGACCTGCTCGGTCTGGCGGGCACCGCGCTCCGCGAAGGGGATCCCGAGCGCCTCGTACTCGATTCGGTTCCAGCCGGTGCCCACCCCCAGGCGGAGACGATTGCCGGACAGGATCGCCACCTGTGCGGCCTGCTTCGCGACCAGTGCAGTCTGTCGCTGCGGCAGGATGAGCACCGTGGTCACGAGCTCGAGGCGCTCGGTGACGGCGGCCAGATAGGCCAACGTCGTCAGCGGCTCGTGAAACGCCACGTCTTTGTCATAGGGTCCCTTCCAGCCACCCGGCCGATTCGGGTCGGCGCCCAGGACGTGGTCGTAGATCAGAAGATGGGTTGCGCCGAGTGCCTCGACGCCCTGGGCATAGGCTTTGATGGCACCGGCATCGGTGCCGATCTCGTTGTGCGGGAAAACCACTCCGAACTGCACTGTCATCCCTCCGACGGTTACTCTACGGCCAGTATACGCAGCGACCGGGGGAGTCGGGATCGCCGTTTGCTCGCACGCAAGCCGGACCGGGTGCACGTGCGCCGTGTGGTAACCTCTGGAAAATTCGATCAAGGAGATTACCGCATGGCTCTTCGGTTACTCGGTCCGCTTCTGCTTGCTTCCCTGCTGATCGCGTGTGGTCCGGCCGAGCCTCCCGAGCCTGAAGGTCCGACGCCACGACCCGTGCCGGATCGCCCCGAGCCGGTCGACCCGGAGGCCGGATTGCGGGAGGCAGTGCGCACGGCCATGGCCGGCGCGCACCGCTCGGCAGTGAATCAGGCGCGCGACGATCAGCGCAACCCGGAAGAGACGCTTGCCTTTCTGGGGCTGCAGCGCAGTCACCGCGCGATCGAGATATGGCCTGGCGCCGGTTGGTACACTGAGATACTCGCACCGGTGCTGCGCGACCACGGCCAGCTGATCGTTGCCAACGGGCAGCAGGCGCTGATGGACAAGTTCGAGGCGGACCCGGGAGTCTACGATCAGTTGGAGGTCGTTCGGTTTGCGCCGCCGGATGAGGCCCGCCTCGGCGAGGAGGGCAGTGCCGACTTCGTGCTCCTGTCGCGCCACTTCCACAATCTCGCTGCACGCGGCCTGGAGGATGTCGTGCTCGGCGCTGCCTACGACGTGCTTCGGTCCGGTGGCATTCTCGGCATCATCCAGCACCGGCTCCCGGACGATCGCGAATTCGATCTCGAGGAACGTACCGGCTACGTGCCCGAGTCCTTCGTGATCGAGGCAGCTGAGCGTGCGGGGTTCGAACTCGCCGACAGCAGTGAGGTGAACGCGAACCCGCTGGATACCGCCGACCACGAACTCGGCGTATGGACGCTGCCGCCGACCTTCCGCGCCTGTGCCGATATCGACGACGAGGCGGAACTCGCTGAATGCCGTGAGCGCTACGAAGCGATCGGGGAGTCCGACCGGATGACCCTGCGTTTCGTTAAGCCCTGAAGCTCGCGTTGCCGCTGACCGGGGCTTGGCGACCCGGTCAGCGGATCCCATTCCCTGGAGGCGTTCATGGATGCCGCCACCGCGTGGCTGAAGGGCGCGCACATCGTGACGCTGGCGCTCTGGGCTGGCGGTCTTTTCGCCTTGCCACTGCTGCTGGCGGTTCAGCCTGACCTGTCCGAGCGCTCGGCCTATCTGCGTTTGCGGGCCATGAGCAGGTTCGCGTACTTGGCGCTCATATCACCCGCGGCCATCCTCGCGATCGTTACCGGCTCGGCTCTGATTCCATTGGCGGATATCGAAGGCAGCTGGCTGGCGCTCAAACTCACCGGCGTCGCCGGCATGGCGCTGTTTCACACGCTTTGCGGCCACTTTCTCAGCGAGCTGAGGTTCGAGCCCGGCGCCTATCGCCCGGGCTTGCTCAAGGCGCTCGTCGTGGTCCCTCTGTTGCTGATTGCAGCCGTGCTCTGGGTCATTCTGGCGCGACCAGGTTAGTGCTTGCGTAGCCGCACCGGTGCGGTTGGCGGTGGTTGCCCCGGCGTCTTCGGGTCGAGCTCGTTTTCGTCCCATATGCCTATCTGGTGGTGAAAGACCAGCTTGCCCCCAAGCCATCCCGCCAGGGCCGTGAGGAGCGCGCCGAGAGCAGAGAGGTAAACGCCCCAGGGATAGATGGCGACGACGGGGTCGGGCAGGCGCAGCATCCAGTTGGCGAATGCTACGGAAAGCAGCATCACCGCCAGGACGAAGTGGCTCCAGCTCGTAATGCGCCGTCGGATGCCTTGTACCCAGAGCAGCTCGACGGTGCCTATGAGTCCGGCGGCGATACCCGAGAACGTGCCGACGCCGAGCAGCCACAGCGACACCCGCGCCCAGAAGGCATCGTCGAGCAATAGAAACGCCAGGTCGGCAGGCAGCGCCGCCAGCAGAAAGGCGATCGGAAAGGTCACTGTCATCGGATGCAGAGGGTGTCCGGCCACTGCCATCCGGCTTGGTGCGCCCTCCAGCTGCGGGTCGGGTGAAGTCTGCTCATCATGGGGCTTCATCCTGGTCTGGCAACCTCGCCTTGCAATCCTCGGCCGGCCCCGGACCATACAGGCGACGTCCGGCTGCTTGCCAGTCATCGCATTGAGGCTCCATGTTTCTGCACGAAAGCGCGCGCACCCATGCCGCCCCGTTAGCGGCCACCGCAGCCGAGCAAACACCTTTTTCTGCCCTCGCTCCCGCGGGCCCGGCGGCCGCGGCCATCGCCGAGGTCTGGTGGTGGATGTTCTGGGGCAGCCTCGTCGTGCTCGCTTTGGTCTGCGTTCTGGCGCTGCACGCCGTCCTGCGGCGCAGCGACCGCCCGGTTCCCCTCAGTGCCCGCACGCTGATTCTCGGTGGCGGAATCGCCCTGCCGCTCAGCGTCATCACGGTCCTGCTCTTTCACGGTGTTCGCAGTGGAGATGCCATGCTGCCGCAGGACGTGGGTGTGGAACCGTTCCGGGTCGAGGTCACGGCTCGGCAGTGGTGGTGGGAAGTCCGGTATCCGGACGTTGACGGCGCACCGCTCTTTGATGCCAACGAGCTGCTGGTCCCGGCCGGCCGGCCCATCGACATCGTGCTCGAGGCGGACGACGTGATTCACTCGTTCTGGGTTCCGCGACTCGGCGGCAAGCTCGATGCCATTCCAGGCAAGACCAACGTTCTGCGCCTCACGGCCGACGAGCCGGGGGTTTATCGGGGGCTTTGTGCCGAGTTCTGTGGCGCTCAGCACGCGCGCATGGGTTTTCACCTGCTTGCGTTCGAACCTGAAGAGCTCGAAGGCAGGCTGGGCGCGCGGGCCGAGGCAGGTCTCGACAGGGAAGGCGCCGGATCGCAGGCCTTCGCGCAGCACTGCGCCGCTTGTCACAGCGCCGATGGCCGGATTGGGGAGCCCGCAGCCGGCCCCAATCTGGCTGCGGTGCGCCAACGAAGGCATCTGGTGGCGGGCTGGCTGCAGAACGAGCCCGGACAGCTGCGGCGTTGGCTGGACGATCATCAGACGATCAAGCCCGGCAACCTGATGAGTGACTTCAGTCATGTCGACCCCGCTGAGCTTGATGCCATCGCTGAGTGGCTGGAGGGTCAATGACTCTCAGTCATATAAATATCGCTGAGCTCGAGCGGGTCTGGGCGAATCCGTCTGGCTGGCGCCGGCTGACGGTTGTCAACCACAGCGTCATCGGTAAGCGCTTCCTGGTCACGGCGATGTTCTTCTTCGCTGTGGGTGGCGTGCTGGCCATGCTCATCCGTGCGCAGCTCGCGACACCGGACTCCGCCTTCCTGGGTCACGCGGCCTACAACCAGGTCTTCACCATGCACGGCACGGTGATGATGTTCCTGTTCGCGATTCCCGCCATCGAGGGGCTCGCGCTGTACCTGCTGCCGAAGATGCTCGGTGCCCGCGACCTGGCCTTCCCGCGCCTCAGTGCATTCGGCTACTACTGTTATCTCTTCGGCGGGCTGATCCTGCTCGGCGCCCTGGTCTTTGGTGTTGCACCAGACAGCGGCTGGTTCATGTACACACCGCTCTCGGGTGCGGTCTTCACGCCGGGGATAAACGCGGATGTCTGGCTGCTGGGGATCACCTTCGTCGAGATTTCCGCGATCGCCATCGGCGTCGAACTCTGCGTGTCGATACTCAGGGTGCGTGCGGCGGGCATGTCGCTTGACCGCATGCCCCTGTTCGGCTGGTACCTGCTGATCACGGCCGGGATGATCATCGTCGGCTTTCCGCCTTTGATTCTCGGCAGCATCCTGCTCGAGGTGGAGCGCGCCTTCGACTGGCCTTTCTTCGATCCGACGCGTGGGGGAGACCCTCTGCTCTGGCAGCACCTCTTCTGGCTGTTCGGGCACCCAGAGGTCTACATCATTTTCCTGCCCGCGGCGGCCATCGTCTCGACTCTGATCCCGGTGTTCGCCCGCCACGCCATCGTCGGCTACACGCTGCTGGTAGTGAGCATCGTGGCCACCGGGTTCATCAGCTTCGGTCTCTGGGTCCACCACATGTTCACCGTGGGGATTCCGCATCTCGCTTTGGTTTTCTTCTCCGCGGCGAGCATGCTGGTGGCGCTACCTACGACGGTGCAGGTTTTTGCCTGGATCGCCACGCTGTATGCCGGCAGGCCGCGCCTCAGCGTGCCCATGCTGCACCTCTTCGGATTCCTGTTCGTGTTCGTCTTCGGTGGCCTGACCGGCGTGATGCTTGCTCTGGTGCCCTTCAACTGGCAGGTCCACGACACTCATTTTGTCGTCGCCCATCTGCACTACGTACTCGTGGGCGGTTTCCTGTTCCCGCTGTTCGCTGGTCTGTACTACTGGCTGCCCCACGTCACCGGCCGGATGTCCTCGCAGGGACTCGGCGTGGCGGCGTTCTGGCTGATCTTCGGAGGGTTCAATCTGACTTTCTTCGGCATGCACTTCACCGGTCTGCTGGGCATGCCGCGCCGCATTTACACCTACCAGAGCGAACTCGGCTGGGATCTGCTCAATCTGCTGTCGTCGCTGGGCGGTTTCGTCATGACCATCGGGCTCGGTCTGCTCGTGCTCGACGTGGTGATGCACTGGCGCTTTGGCCGCCGGGTGAAGCGTGACCCCTGGCAGGCTGGGACTCTGGAGTGGGCACAGGCCCTGCCGCCTCCCCTTTACAATTTCGTCAGCCTACCCGAGGTGGCCGGCAGGGATCCGCTCTGGGACGACCCGGATGTGGCGGCAAAGCTCGAGCGAGGTGAGGGGCGCCTGACCCGGCCGCGGGAGGGCTGGCAGGAAACCCTGCTGGTGGCGCCCATGAGCGGTCGCCCGGACGGGGTTCTGCGGTTGCCGGGCCCGAGCTGGTGGCCGTTCGTAGCTGCCGTGGGTCTCGCGGGCTTCTTCGTCGCCTTTCTGTTGGGGGCGTACGCGTATTCGCCGCTGGGCCTGCTGGTGACGCTCTGGGCCTGTCTGCGCTGGGCCTGGGACACTGGATCGGACGCGGATCCCGATCCGCTGGACTCCGGGGCCGGGGAGTCCCTCACGGTACATGACGTGGCTGGTGCGCAAGCGCCTGGCGCGCTCGGGCTCGTGTTCACGCTGGTTGCGAACGGCACGCTGCTGGCGTCGCTGCTGTTCGGCTACGGTTTTCTCTGGACCGTGGGGCCCGATTGGCCCCCCGAGGACTGGATGGAGCTGTCCGCGCTAGTGGTAGCGGGGCTCGCTGTCCTGCTGCTGCCGGGCTGGTGGGCGGCGCGCCGCGCCCACGCCGTACGCGGCGGCGATGCCGCGTCGCTGCAGCGCCTGCTGCTCGGCGCGACCCTGGCCGGAGTGCTGGGGGCACTGGGCTTCTTCCTGCTGCCGGTGCTGGCTGAGCTGGCGCCGCGAACGCACGCCTATGATGCGATTGCCACCGTCATGGCAGGCTACGCCGGATTCCATGCGGCGCTGGCCGCACTGCTGTCGGGATGGGCAGCGTGGCGTCATCGCTGCGGCCGTGTTTCGGCGCTGCGAGATCTGGATCTGCGTATCGCCCGTGGATTCTGGACCTACACCCTTGGCACAGGTGCGCTGATTCTCACCGCACTGGCGCTGCCGGGCATGCTGGCATGAGCGATCCGGGACCGTTTCTCCGCATCTCGGGAGGCCTGTTGCTCTGGGCCAGCGCCTTCGTCTGGCTCTACGCCCTCCTCTCGATCGGCTGCGCCGTTTCGTGGCAGCGCGCCCTGCCCGCCGTCCTCGCGGTCATCTGGATACTGCATCTCGTCGCCGGTGTCCTGCTTCACGTCAACAGCTGCCGTCACCTCAAGGCGCTTCCTTTGGAGACGCCGGAGCCAAGGCGCTTCGTTGCGCATGCCAGCGTCTGGCTGATGGCAGCGGGCTGGGTCGGTATCCTGTTCGTGGGTTGGCCCGTTCTGCTGCTGGAGCCCTGCCGATGACCGTGCCAAGCATCGCGAAATCCTGGTCCTCCTGGAGCATCCTGGGAACAGCCAGCCTGCTGCTCGCTCTGCTGCCGCTCCCCGGGCTGCTCGCCTCCTGTCTCGGGGCGCATCCGCTGCGGCCTGGCGCAATCTGGACAGGGTGGACGCTGGCGCCGGAAATGCTCCTGCCCGTGGTCGCGCTCGCCGTCGTCGCGCAGCGGCATCAGCGGGTCACGGCAGCGTGGTGGCCGACATGGGGTGTTCTGGTGATCGCGACCGCGCTGTTGAGCCCGCTGTGCCGGCTGGCGGCGACCCTCGTTTCGGTCCATATGCTGCAGTTCATGATCCTGTCCATCGCCGCGCCGATCCTGCTGGCGCGGCTCGCCGGAGTCCCACGCCTGCCGCCGGGAGCCTGGGCCGTGGCCTACGGCGCGGCGATCTGGGTCTGGCACCTGCCGCCGGTGTACACGGCCATCCTCGACCACGCCGTGGTGCACCTCGTTGCCGTGTGGTTGCTGCTTGGCATCTCCGTACAGTTCTGGCGCAGCGTCCTGGCAACAGTGGAGGAACGCTCCCTGGCCGGACTCGCTGCCCTTCTCATGACCATGGCCCACACCGGTATCCTCGGTGCCTGGCTCACCTTCGGCGCTCGCCCGTGGTATCCGTTCCTGGACGATTCCGTAGCGCTCTGGGGTCTCACTCTGCTCGAGGATCAGCAGCTTGCGGGTCTGCTGATGTGGGTCGCGGGAGGGCTCGCTTATCTTCTCGCCGCACTTGTCCTGTGCGCTCGGCTGCTGCGGTCGCAGGGTGAGCATGGGATTGCATCGTGACGTTCCGGGTGCCGGCTCGCGCCCCACTGTCGGCCGTGTTGCTCGCGTGCGTCATCGCGAGCGTAAGCGGCTGCAGCGAGGATGCGGCAACCCGAGTGGACCTCGACGTACTGGTTGCGCAGCAGGAGAGTTTCGACGGCCGGCGGGTGACAACGGCCGGCGTGCTGCGGGAGTTCGACGATCCGCATCACGTCTGGATCGAGGACGAGGCACTGCATCGAGTGGAGCTGCGTCCGAGCGCCGCCTTTGCTGGTCGGGCGGGCGAAGCGGTGGAGGTCACCGGTCGTTTCAGCTTCGCGGCCGATCGCGGCCGGCGGATCGAGGTGGACCTGGACCCGCCACCCTAGTGGGCCGAGTTCTCGTGACGGGCAGCCCCGTTGTTGCTGGCTTTGGTGCGGGTGGTCTAGTCGGGCTGAAGCCTACAGCCCCTGCGGCGCTGCCATGAAACGTTCACATTTCCCGTTTAGCCTGCAGCGCTCTTTTTCTGGCCGATCGGGAGCCATGGCCTCACGCTGCGCCAATCTTCTGCTGCTGTTCGCCTTGCTGCATGCGGCGAGCGGTCCAGCGATGGCGGGTGCGGAGGTGGTGGATCCCAACGGTCTGCCTGTCGTTCCGGGCTTCCCCAGCCAGCCGATTCGGCTCATCGTGTATACCAGCCCAGGCGGGCTCATCGACGTTACGGCGCGACGATTCGCGCGGCTGGCGCAGGAGCACTCCGGGCATCCCTTCGCGGTGATCAACCGTCCCGGGGGTGGCGGCATCGTCGCTTTCGAGGAGGCGCTGCGCGAGCCCGCTGATGGTCACCGCTTCCTGGCGGTGACGCGCTCCAACATTTCCAAGATGGTGGCGACTGGGCGCGAAGACCTGATCGACCGCCTGCACTGGCATGCCTACATCATGGACAACGCCCACGTGTTGCTCACCAATGCCGTGGAGGGTCCCGGAGACTGGGAGGCGCTGCGGTCGTTGCCTGACCGCCAGCTCTGGCTCGGCGTCGACATTGGCGGTGTAAAGCATGTTTCCGGCGTGAAGATCGCCGAGGCCACCGGCATCGACATGCGCTGGATCCCCTACGGCAGCGGTGGCGAGGCCGTGGCGGCGCTGCTCGGCAATCTCGGGGCGGCCTACCTGGGCAATCCGCGGGATGCGCTCGTGTCCGAACGCCTGCGTATCGTTGCGGTGGCGGCAGAGGAGCGCTTGCCGGAGTTTCCCGATGCGCCGACGTTTGCCGAGCTCGGCTACGACGGACTGGAAGACGAGTTGATCTGGCGCGGTTTCGCGTTCCGAACGGAAGTTCCGGACCCCATCCGCGACTGGTATACCGCGCTCATCAAGCGGGTGCTCGAGGACCCGCGCTGGTCCGGATCGTGGGCCGACGAGGCGGTCAACCTACGTTACCGCGACGCCGCCGAGTTCGCGCGCATCGTCGAGCGCGACCGGGAAGAGTTCCGCAGCTATCTCGGCGAGCTCGGCCTGTTGCCCGATACCTACCGTGCTGAAGGGGGGCTCGCCGCGATGGGCCGGGCACCTGGCCTTTATGGCACCATGGGTGGCTCTGCGTTGCTGCTTGCCGGCCTCGCGATCTACCTGCCACGCACTCGCTACCGTCGGCGCTCGGGTCAGCTCATGCTGCTCGCTGGTTTCGCTGGGGTGACGCTCGTCGCCCTGCTGATGACCCTGCACCTGCCGCCGCCGAATCCGGTGGACCCGGTGGGCTCGACCGGTTTGCCCCGGCTCTGGCTCCTGCTCCTGCTGCCCCTGCTGCTATGGCAGATCGGTTACTGTCTGCGGAACGACACAGAGGCACCGGAGCATGGCGATGCGATGCGTCTTGGCGTCGCGCTCAGCCTGTTCATCGGTTACCTCTTACTGTTGCCGGTCCTGGGCTACCTGATCTCGACTCTGATCTACATGCCTACGCTCATCTGGTATCTCGGCTACCGGAGCTGGCCTGTCATCGCGGTGCTCACGGTGGCGTGGCTTCTGTTTTCCGAGTTCGTGTTCCAACGCCTGCTGCTGGTCGACCTGCCTCGAGGCGTACTGTTCTGATGTGGGGCGGGGAGCCACGACGAAGTGATTGAGTCGCTTTTCGCAGGCCTCGGCACCGTGTTCGCCATCCTGCCGCTGCTGACCGTCGTCTCTGGCATCGTCCTCGGCATTCTGATCGGCGCCATGCCTGGACTGTCGCCGTCCATGGGCGTCGCACTGATGGTGCCCTTCACCTACAGCATGTCGCCGACCCTCGCCCTGATTCTGCTCGTCGGGATCTACATTGGTTCGAGCTACGGTGGCTCCATCACCGGAATCATGGTGAACGCGCCTGGAACGCCTTCGGCAGTGGTCACGGCCATCGATGGCTATGCCTTGACGAAAAAGGGCCAGCCTTCGGTGGCGCTGGGGACTTCCATTGTTGCCTCGTCTTTCGGCGGCATGTTCGGCACGCTGATTCTGATCTGCTTTTCCGTACCGCTGGCGGCTTTGGCCGTGCGCTTCCATCCGGCCGAGTATTTCGCGTTCGCCCTGTTCGGCATGGCGACGATCGCGACGCTGGCGGGCGACAATTGGGTGAAGGCTTTCATCGCCATGCTCCTCGGGCTGGTACTGGCCACCGTCGGGACCGATCCTATTTCCGGCGCCGAACGCTTCACGTTCGATCTACTGGAATTGTCTGACGGCTTCATGCTGATTCCCGCGCTGATCGGTCTGTTCGCCTTGAGTGAGGTGTTCAGCGGGATCGAGAAGGGGGACTTCAGAGTCGTTCGCGCCGGCAGCTTGCACGATCGCTGGCCTCGTTTCGGACACTACTGGAACCTGAAGTGGGTCACGCTTCGTTCGTCGGCCATCGGGACGCTGGTGGGTGTATTTCCAGGTGCCGGCGCCACCATCGGCTCCTTCATCAGTTACGGCATGGCGAAGCGCTTCAGCCGTGACAAGGAGTCGTTCGGCCAGGGCAGTCCCGAAGGTGTGACCGCATCGGAAGCGGCGGATTCCGGATCCGTTGGCGGGGCCATGGTGCCCCTGCTCGCGCTGGGCATTCCGGGAAGCGCGACCACCGCAGTCTTGATCGGCGCGATGATGATCCACGACCTCACCCCTGGCCCGCAGCTCTTCGTGCGCAATCCTGAGATGATCTACGCGATCTTCGCGGCCATGCTCGTGGCGCAGTTCGTTTTGCTGTTCGTGGGGCTTGCCGGTGGCCGGCTGTGGGTGCGGGTGGCGGAGATTCCCAAGCAGCTGCTGTTCGTGCTCATCACCACCATGGCGTTGATCGGAGCGTTCGCGGTTCGCAACGCCATGTTCGACGTCTTCTGCTGCGTCGCGTTCGGGCTGCTGGGCTGGATCATGCGCCGCTATGGTTTCCCGCTGGCGCCCGTGATCCTCGGTCTCGTGCTCGGCATGATCGCAGAGACTAACTTCAGGCGGGCGATCATGATGGACGGGCCGACGGTGTTCTTCACCCGCCCGATCACGGCAACGCTGCTGCTGCTGGCGCTGCTCGCCTTCCTCGTGCCCCTGATCAACCGCCTGCGCGAGCGTCGGGCGGAGACCGCCTCCGAGGAGAAGCGGCAGGCCGCCTGAGGCGCTTCACGGCTCGACGACATCGAGGAACTCGTCGAGCCGGGTGAACTTCACCCGCGGGCGCTCCGCCTCCCGTCCACGTCGGGTCTCTTCCGCATCGATCTTCGACCACTCGCCGTAACTGAACGCGCGCGGGCCTAGGGATGCCACGAAGGCCTCTGCGGCGGCGGCTGAAGGTCGTGATGGCTCGAGGTGGCGGTCGGCCGCGAGATCCTCGAGCATCGCCGTCACGGTTTCGCGGGCATCCACCTTGTTTGTGCCGATGACGCCGCGCGGGCCGCGCTTGATCCAGCCGCTCACGTACAGGCCCGACAGGTGCTGGCCCGCCGTGTCGACGATGCGGCCATGCTCGTTCGGGATCACGCCGGCGCGTTCATCGAAGGGCAGGTCGGGGAGGCCGAGGCCGCGATAGCCGACGGAGCGGAACACGAGCCCTACGGGGAGGGTCTCCTCGCCGCCGGAGGGGCGCGCCTGAACATGCCCGTCAGGGCCTAGGAACAGCGTGTTGCGCGCCAGGCGCAGTCCCGTGACGCGACCGGCAGCGTCACCGAGGATCGCCAACGGCGTCAGCAGGAAACGCAGCGCCAGTTGCCGACTCGCCCCGCGCGCAGGCCGGCGGGCGAAGGCTTCGATCCGCTCGACGATCTTCACGGCATCGCGGTCCGGGTGCACGGCGAGCGACTCTCGGCTCGCGGAATCCAGCAGCGCCTCCTCGGGGCGCACGACGATGTCCGTGTCCTCGAGCTCGCCGAGCTCATCGAGCTCCGGCGGCGTGAAGGCGGCCTGCGCTGGTCCCCGACGGCCCAGGACGGAAACCTGCCGGACCCTGCTCGCGCGGAGTGCCTCGAGGGCATGGTCCGCGATATCGGTCCGGCCGAGCGTGGCCAGATCCCGGCAGAGGATGCGGGCCACGTCCAGGGCCACGTTGCCGATGCCGATGACCGCCACGTGCGTGCAGGACAGATCGAAGGTCCGGTCGACGTAGTCCGGGTGGCCGTTGTACCAGGCGACGAAGTCCGTCGCGGCGTGACTGCCCTCGAGCTCCTCACCGGGAATGCCCAGCGGGCGGTCGCTCTGGGTGCCGGTGGCAAAGATGACCTGGTGGTAGAAGCGGCGCAGGTCGGACAGGCCCAAATCGGGCCCGTAAGCCACATTGCCACAGAAGCGGAACCGCGGGTGACGGGCGCTCCTGTCGTAGGCCCGGGTGACGCTCTTGTCCTTCTGATGATCCGGGGCGACGCCGGCCCGGACCAGCCCGAACGGCGTCGGCAGACGGTCGTACATGTCCACTTCGATCACGGGCTGCGCCTTGAGCAGGGCTGCGGCCGCGTAGAATCCCGCCGGGCCAGCACCGACGATGGCTACGCGCACAGGGTGCTGCTCGCTGCCCGGTCCGGTCACGGTGGGCCTCCGCTGGAACGCTGCCTCGAGTCTGACCCATGGCGTACGCGCCTGTCATCGCCCGATCGCAGCTTGCGTGCCATGCTGTGACGCGGACGCGCCACCGGAGAGGCAGATGCAGCGCAGCAGTGAAGAGGGAGGTCTGCAGACCGTGCGGGTCAGCTCCTGGAACGAACTGCAGGAGGAGCTGTTCGCAGATTCCTGGAACGCCAAGATCGGCCGCTTCCGGTCCCACCACGCGTTCCGCGGCCTGTCTGATGCGCGCTATCCGCTGGCAACGACGTTGATGCGCCTTGGTGGCCACTTTGCGGAGCTCGAGCGGCACCTGGTGCGTAACTTCCGCAAGTACGCCCACGGCAGCGTGGTCGAGCAGGATCAGCTCTGGAACTGGGTCTCGGTGGCCCAGCACTACGGACTCCCGACCCGGCTGCTGGACTGGACCAATTCACCCTATGTGGCGCTCCACTTCGCGACGGCCAACGTCACCCGGTTCGATGTCGACGGCGTCGTCTGGGTGGTGGATTACACCGGCGTGCATCAGCAGCTGCCGCAGACGCTCGAGGCGGCCCTCGAGCGGGAAGGCGCGACGATCTTCACCGGGGAGATGCTGTCCAGGGAGATCGCGACGTTCGAGGAGATGACGGCCATCTCCGACGAACCCTTCGCAGTGTTCTTCGAGCCGCCTTCCATCGATCCGCGCATCTATCAGCAGTATGCGTTCTTCTCCGTCGTCTCCGACAACCGCATGGCCTTCGACGACTGGCTGCGTGCGCATCCGGAGTTCGGCCGCAAGATCGTGATTCCCGCCGAGCTCAAGTGGGAGGTTCGCGACAAGGTGGATCTCGCGAACATCAACGAACGTACCCTGTTCCCCGGACTCGAGGGCCTGTGCAGCTGGCTGCGCCGCTACTACAGCCCGAGTCCGACGCTGCTCGCATCCGATCCGAGCCTTTCCCCGCCGAACGACTACGACCACGGAGCCTGACCATGCCAACGGAAGGCCTGCGCGTGGGATTGGTGCAGTTCACCGCGACCACCTCCATGGCGCGCAACATCGAGCTCACCATGGTCGCGACCCGCGCTGCCGCAGCCCAGGGTGCGGAGCTCGTCTGCCTGCCGGAAGTCGCGAACCTGATGCAGCGGCAGCGGCGGGAAGCGGCTAAGGTCGTCTGTTTCGAGGCGTCCGATCCTGCCTTGGCAGCCTGGCGGGCGCTCGCAGGTGAGCTCGGGATCTGGCTCCACGCGGGATCGCTGGTGCTGCGCAGCGAGGAAGACGAGCGCTTCGTCAATCGTGGTCTGCTGATTGGCCCTGACGGTGGCATCAGGGCGCGTTACGACAAGATCCACATGTTCGATGTCGATCTCGACGGCGGTGAAAGCTACCGGGAGAGCAGCGGTTTCCGGCCGGGGGAGCGGGCCGTGCTCGCACAAACGCCCTGGGGCGGCTATGGCCTGACGATCTGCTACGACCTGCGCTTTCCCCATCTCTACCGGCTGCTGGCCCAGGCGGGAGCGCGCATCCTCGCGGTGCCTTCGGCGTTCACGCGGCAGACGGGTGCCGCCCACTGGCACACCCTGCTCCGTTCCCGGGCCATCGAGACGGGGTGCTTTGTGCTCGCTGCGGCCCAGTGCGGCGACCACGAGGATGGTCGCCAGACTTACGGCCATGCCTTGGCAGTGTCGCCCTGGGGTGAAGTGCTCGCTGATGCGGGCGAAACGCCGGGCGTGGTCGTGGTCGACCTCGATCTCGCCGCGGTGGAAGCGGCGCGCGGCAAGGTGCCTTCCCTGTTCCACGACCGCACGATTGCGCCACCGGCTTGAGCCTTTCTGTTCAGCGCTCGGCGGCTGCGGCCTCGTTAGCGTAACCCCGCAGCAGCGCGTGCAGCGTTTCCGACGCAAGGCCGTGCAGAACGAGGCGGAAGCCGGCTCGCAGCGTGCTCAGAGGCACCAGCGGGTGGCGGTTGTTGACCTGAGCCAGATACCGGTGCCCGTTCAGCAGATCGGCGCAGTAGCTGCCGATGGTCTCATCGAGCTGCAGCGAGTTGGTGGCGCGCCAGAAATCATCGTCGGAGAGGAAGATCTGGTAGACGGGCGTGAAGAGCTCGATTGCCGTTTGCAGATCCAGCACGTTGGTCCAGCGGTTCGGCATGTCCTCGAGGCGCACCGGCGGCTCTGACAGATCGCTGAAGTTGACCCGCTCTGGTGGCGTCAGCCGCAGATCGAGGTCCTTGAGCTGTCGGTTTAGCGCGATCACGAAGTTGAACAGGTTGAGATCGTGGCGCACGAACACATGGTCGCGCAGGTCGGCGATGGCCAACGGCCGCAGGGGATCCGTCGCCACCTCGACGCCCTGCGGCGCGTTGCGGGCGATGAAGGCCAGGATGTCGCTACCGATGTGAAAGTGGCGCAGGATCAGCCAGTTCGCTTCCGGTCGCACGAAGCGCGTCAGGCCCCAGACCAGCAGCGCGTGCAGTGCGCCGGAAGCGCGTGCGTTGCGGGGCATGACGATTTTCACGAGCTGGAACAGGATGATCAGCAGCCGCGCCAGCGGCCGAACCAGCGGCAGGAAGTACTGCCTGGATGCCGAACTCGAGTCCGCCAGCCATGCCTGTTTGACGTGATCCCCGAGCGGCGTGCTGCGATCCAGGTACAGCGCCAGCCAGGGGTTCGGATCCGACGTATCGTGGGCCAGGGTTTCAAAGTCGGGAGCATGCTTCATGCCGCATCCTCGAGCTGCATGAGGTAGAGCTCGGCCGTGCGACGCGCGGTGTCGACGATATCTGCCGTCACGACATTGCGGTCCGGGGCCCGATCGAGCACCAGCTCCACGGCGCGCAGCCAGCGCGCAAGGTGCGCCATGTCGTTCTCGCCGTGATAGTGCAAGAACCTGAACACCGGCCCCAGTTCCTTCAGCTGGCGCCGAATCAGCGGCAGCAGCGCCGGGATCAGGCGCTGGCCGGAACCCTCGATGATGTAGATCGCCCCGAGCAGCCCGACGGCATCAGCTTGCGCGGCACGGGCGTGCAGGTAGGCATTCAACGCCTCGCCCCCGGGGTTGCGGCGCAAGGCTTCCAGGTCGCTGATGGCGCCTCCGGCCCGGCGATAGTCCTCGAACAGGATCCGGAAGTCGTTCTGTTCCTCGGCTGCGTGGCCCTCGATCAGCGTGCGCAAGGCGTCGTATCGGTCGGAGAGATTCGCGACTGCCGTGCGCATCCAGCGCGTACCCTCGCGGACCTGAGGAATCCAGTCGCCCATCCACCTGAGGTAGTCCTCCCGGGTGAACGTATGGGTGACGATGCGGCGCACCGGGCCGCTGCGCCAGGCCCGAGAGCGGAAGTCGCTCCAGACCGCGGCGAGGTCGAGCAGAAGTTGCGCGAGCTCAGGTTGCCTGGCTGCATCGACGGCTCCTGGGTCGTGCGGCGGCGGTGCTGCCAGCTCAGGTTCCGGATCCAGGACGGATTCGCGAATCCCCGGAGCAGTGCGCAGGGGCTTGCGCCCGCCGGCATCAGGGCCGACCACTTCGAGCATGGCAAAAGCGACGGTGAAGCGACCCGACTCGGGAACGAACAGCAGGATGCGTTCACCGGGTGCTGGTGAACGCTCGCGCAGGAAGTCGTCGAGCATGACGAAGATCGAGGCCGCGCCCGTGTTACCGCGGGTGCTCAGATTCGTATACCAGCGCTCCTCAGGAATCGCGAGTTCCGCTTTCTCCAGGCAATCCTTTACGACCTGACGGAAGCGTTCGGAAGAGTAGTGACAGAGAAAGTGGTCGATGCCTGCGGGATCTACCGCGTTGCCTCGCACCAGATCCGCATAGGCATGAATGCCGACGTCGAACAGGTGCGGCAGCAGGCGGATGTCCTGCCGCAGCAGCAGGGCGCCGGAGCGTTCCGCTGCCGCCGCGTTCGCATGATCCAGCCAGCCCATGGCACCTTGCCTGGGCAGCCCCATTTGCATGCACAGCGGGTAGTCACCGGCGTGGCTGACGCTGTGCACGAAGTGCAGCCGGAGGCTGTTTCGGCCAGGCGGCGGCGCGGCGCTCAGGCGCCAGGCGCCCGCGGCATCGGAAAGCATCCAGCGGAGAAAGTGGGCATCGAAATCGAGATCGTAGTCGTCCGGCGCGAACCGGCTGCACTTGAACAGGCGTGACGGCGCTTCGCTTGCAACCACCATGGCGGAGTCGTGCTCGCCGCGATCCACCGCGCGGGCCGCATCCGCAAGTGCCTGCATGCCCGAGGCGCAGACGCCGTGATGACTCGTCGTAGCCAGCGGCGCCCAGCCGAGCTCCGCCTGTACCTGATTCGCCAATCCCGGTAACAGGAGATCGCCGCCGGAAGTCGCGCTGGCGAGCAGCCCCACCTGTTCGTCACTCGTTTCCGCCGCACAGGCTCGTACCGCCGCGGCAGCCATGGCGGTGACGCTGAAACGGGTGCTGCCCTGCTCATCGATCGCGTAGTGACGGGTCCGGATGCCGTTCTCCTTCAGGATGCGGCGCTTGATGCGGTCGGACATCCTGTTCACGGGTGCAACGAAGCGGTCGATAGCCGAGTTGTCGACGGCGGGTCCAGGCAGGAAGCTTCCTGTCCCGTCGATGTAGACGCTTGCGAAGGGCACCACGCGATCCATGACCTGTTGCTCGAAGAAACCACTCGTTAGGGTCAGCATAGGTCATGGAGTGCCAGCCGGGGGATGTTCGGAATCTCAGTCGTCCCCGTACCAGTGCATGCCCGCGAAGCGCATGTGCACCCGGCGCCCATGCGGGCGGTATTCGAAACGGAACCGGAACACATCCGGTTCCGTTTCGTCGACGAAAGTGCGCTCCCCCACGTGGCGCAGGCGCCCGCCCGGCAGGGGATCAGGCATGCGCACATGGAGCGCGCCGTCCTCACGGACAAAGCTGGCGCTGAAGGCGCCGAAGTCGTAGTCGCCGGTCCAGGCATCGATATCGATGGCCGCGATGGGCAATTCCGTGTAGCTGGGCGGTGGCTTCAGAAAGATCCGCCGGGCCAGTTCCCGCTCCACTGCGTCCATCGCCACGTCGCCGAGGTTGCCGAGCACGACGATGACGAGCTCGTCATACGGGTAGAGCGCTGCACTGGCGGAGAATCCACGGTTGCTGCCGAGATGGCCGAACTTGGCGCGTTCGCCGAACGGGATCAGGGAGAAGCCGTTGGCGTAGTCGAGGCGGGTGCCGTCGGCGAGCGTGCGCCGCTGCCAGAGCCGCTCCACAGCCCGCTCCGAGAGGACTTCGCCGTTGGCCAGAGCCCGGAGCCAGCGCGCCAAGTCGCGTGCGCTGCCGCAAAGTGCGCCCCCGCCGCGGAGCCAATCCATGTTCAGAAGCGGTGCCGGTTCGAGCCCGTCAGGTCCGATCTGGTAGCCGCGTGCCGTCTCCGGTAGGTCTGTCCGTGATGAGCAGTGATGGAGACTGGTCAAACCCAGCGGTTCGAAGAAACGTTCCTCCAGAGCTTGCTCGTAGGGCATGCCGGTCATCCATTCGACCAGCTGCGCCAGCAGCAGGTAGTTGGCGCTGCTGTACGACCAGTGTGTTCCGGGCGGAAAGTCGCTGGGCAACCGGCGCAGCAGGCCGAGCATCTCGGCGCTGCTGCGATCGGGATCCATGATTCCGGCGACGAACTCCGGCTCGAACAGCGGATCGCGGATGCCGCTCGTGTGATCGAGCAGATCGTGCAGCCGCAGCTCCGCCGGCAGGCGGTCGAAGTCGGGAAGATAGCGTCGCAGCGGCGCATCGAGCGACAGTCTGCCGGCATCTGCAAGGTCTACCACGAGAGCGGCGAGGAATTGCTTGCCGATCGAGGCAAGCTGGAAGACGGTATCCGGCGTTATTGGCGTGCCCGACTCGAGGTCGGTGACCCCGAAACCCTCGGCGTACACGACACGGTCCCCATCCATGACCACCACGGCCATGCCCGGTAACTCGCGGTCGGCGGCAATGGCCTCGACGCGAGCGGCGAACGTCGAATCGACTGCTCCAGCCGTGGCGAACAGCAACCCGAGAGTCAGACCAAGCATCGCTAGGCTCCTATGCTGTCAGGGCGGCGATGCTGCGCGGCGCGCGCCCGAACCGCAAGGACGGGCAGGCGAAGGCTTCCTGGCGGCTTGTTCTGCGGTCCCCGGTTGGTAATCTGGCGCGCCGATTCGAGGACGCCGGAGACGATGGCACGCAGATCCTACCGCCGGGCCAACGGCCTGATGCTGCTCGAGGCGCGAGATCCGCGCATGCGCGCGCTGAAACGGTCCGGCCACGTGGCCGAGATCCATGGCGACCGGGTCTGGGACTCGAGCTTCCTGCTCATGCGGCAGCTGCAGCATGAGCCGCTCGAACGCCGGGCTCGGGTGCTCGAGATCGGCTGCGGCTGGGGCCTGCTCGGGCAGTTCTGCGCGAAGCGCTTCGGTGCCCGGGTCCACGGTATCGATGCCGACCCGAACGTCCTGCCCTATCTCGATCTGCATGCGGCGGTGAACGGGGTTCGCATGACCGCGGAGCGGCGCCGCTTCGAGCAGCTTACGACCGCTTTCCTAAGTGATTTCGACGTGGTGCTCGGGGCCGACATCTGCTTCTGGGATTCGCTGACCAGGCCGCTTTTCAATCTGATCCGACGCGCCCGCCGCGCCGGCGTCGGGCGCATCCTGATCGCCGATCCCGGACGCGCGCCGTTTCAGGCTCTGGCTTCACGCTGCGAACGGCAGCTCGATGCGGTCTCGCGCGTCGCATTGGAAATCCGGCGGCCGGTGCATGCAGCGGGCGACGTGCTCGCCATCGGCTGAGATCCGGCAGCCAGCGGACCGGTCGGCTGGACGCCCACGTGTTGGGCATCGACCTCAGCCCGTGGCAGGGTAGCGTCGCCGCGAGGGACGGGGTTCCCTTTGCAGGCGGACGCTACTGCAATAACGGACGGATCGGTGATGTTCCAGAGAGATCAGCTCGGCTGGGTGTTCTACGCATCGCTCGGGCTGTTGACGGCCTTCGTGATCGTCGGTGTGGGTTGGCCGGTGCAGCTCGCAGCTGGGGCCGGCGCTGCGCTTGCGTTCACGACCGCCCACTTCGGTTGGCTCTACCTGTTCGCGACCACGGGGTTTCTGGTCTTCTGTGTGGGCGTTGCCGTCAGTGACTACGGCCGGATACGACTTGGCGCCGATGGCGAAACGCCCGAATTCTCCTATGGCGCCTGGCTCGGCATGATCTTCTCGGCGGGCATGGGCGTCGGCCTCGTGTTCTGGGGCATCGCCGAACCGCTGACGCACTACATCGATCCACCGCTTGCGCAGGCGGAGCCGCAGACGCCGGCAGCGGCAGGCCTCGCGCTGCGCTATTCGCTGTTTCATTGGGGTTTCCACCAGTGGGCGAATTTCGCCGTGGTCGGCCTGGCCATCGCCTACGTGCGCTTTCGCCAGCAGCGCCCCGGCATGATCAGCGAGGCGTTCCGGGCTTCGCTGGGTGATCGGGTCGATGGGGGCCTGGGTCATGGCATCAACGTGCTCGCCGTGGTCTCGACGATCTTCGGTGTGGCGACCACCGTCGGCCTAGGTGTCATCCAGATCAACAGCGGCCTGACGGCTGTCGCCGGGCTGCCGTTCGGGCTGACGCCGCAGCTCTTGATTCTCGTCGGCATCAGCATCGTCTTTCTGCTGTGTGCGCTCGCGCCGCTGGAGAGCGGCATCCGTTACGTCAGCGACGCGAACATGGTGCTGGCCGGCGGGCTGCTCGCATTCGTGTTCTTTCTCGGGCCGACAGACTTCATCACAGCCGCCATGACCAACGCCATCGGCGAGTACTTCGCTAACGTCATCGGCATGAGCCTGGTGATGACCCCCTACACCGGCGAGGACTGGGTGGAGCGCTGGACCATCTTCTACTGGGCCTGGGGCCTGTCCTGGGCGCCCTTCGTCGGCAGTTTCATCGCTCGCATCTCCCGGGGCCGGACCATCCGTGAGTTCGTGCTCGGCGTCATCGGCATGCCGGTGCTGCTGAGTACGGTGTGGTTCGCTACCTTCGGTGGTTCGGCGCTCTACTTCGAGATGTTCCGGGATGCGGGGATTGCGTCGGCGGTGCAAACGGAGATCAGCTCCGGGCTGTTCGCGACGCTCTCCGAGCTGCCGCTGGCCTCCGTGATCGTGCCGCTGATGCTGCTGCTGGTGGTCCTGTTCGTGATCACTTCGGCGAACTCGGCCACCTTCGTTCTCGGCATGTTCACCAGCAAGGGCGTGCTGACGCCGGCGCGGTCTACCCGGGTGATCTGGGGCGTGGTCCAGGTCCTGGTGGTGGCCGTGCTGCTGCTCAGCGGCGGCCTGGCCGCCCTGCAGACCATTTCCATCGTCGCGGCATTTCCGTTCATGGTGCTGATGGTGTTCATGGCGGGTGCGCTGCTGCGTTCGCTGCGCAACGAACGTCGACAGATGGAACTGCACGAGGCGCTCTTGCGCGAGCGGCTGCAGCGCCTGATCGACGAGCATGAGCCGCCGGCGGCAGAGGATCCCCTCTCGGAAATCGCGACCGAGCAGCAGCCGCACCCTTGAAGAGTGGTGGCCTCGCCTGCAGCGCGGTCATCAGGCGCTGTTGACCGCCGCAATGCGCTGCCGGATACCAGGTTTAGGTTCTTCGTCGTAGCCGTGCTCGTAGGCGCGGACCAGTAGGCGGCCTCGCACCGCTTCAAGCAGTTCGCCCGGTTCGAGCAGGTAGGCCGGCCGCGCCGGATGGCCGTAGGCTTCGTTGCCGCGAGCGAAGGTCTCGTAGATCAGCACTCCGCCCGGCGCCACTGCATCGACGATGGCGCCGAGGAGCGGTCGATGCAGATAACAGGTCACGATCACCGCGCCAAAACGGCGCTCGCCGAGGGGCCAGGGGGCGCCGGTCTCCAGATCGATCTCCAGGCATTCCGCCTCATCGGCGAGGTCGGCGACGCCGGAAGTGTCCTTGTCGACAAAGGTGACCGGGTGGCCCCGTTCCAGGAACAGGCGGCCGTGGCGGCCGCTGCCGCAGGCCAGGTCTAGGACGGGTGCACCGGCAGGCACGACGTCCGTCCAGCGCAGCACCCAGGGGCTCGGTGCGCGAAAGCCGTCTCGCCGGCTGGTCCAGTGCTCCGCCATCACCCGGCCATGAGCGCACGCACGGCGATCACCAGCAGCAGCACGACCTGCGCCAGGAAGAACGCGAAGCGCGTGAACACGGCCGGAACGCTGGTGGAAGCCAGATGGATGAGGGATTGGGCGATCCGCGCGGCGAGGATCCACATGGCCAGCGGATCGGAGATCGCTCCGAGTCCAGCGACTTCCACCGCGAGCAGGATCGCAGCGACGATCGGAAGATTCTCGAAGCAGTTGGCATGGGTGCGGGCCAGGCGCTGGCTGAAGCCGCCGATATCCGATCCGTCCGGAGCGAACGTGTTGGGCGCCTTGCCGGTGGTCTGCGCAACGTAGGCGCGGGTGATTCCGATGCAGGCCGTCAACAGCAGCGTCCAGAGTGCGAAGCCCGTGAGGGCAGTCAGGGTCGGCGTCATGGTGGTGATCCCCGGCGATTGAATGCGTGCAACGGAGTATGCCGCGGCCGCTGCAGCTGGCAATGACGTCTCTGGTACTCTGCCGCCTCCTGACTGCTTTCCGATCCGGAGTCGCCGCCATGACGCGCATGAACGAACTCGCCTTCTACACGCTCGCCGGAGCGCCGAAGAGCCCGCACGATCTGATCGATGAGATCCGTCACGGCGAGCGTCTCGGCATCGGCAGCGCTTTCATCTCGGAACGCTTCAACATCAAGGAAGCGGCGACCCTCTCCGGGGCAGTGGGTGCAGTTTCTTCGGAAATCGGCATCGCCACCGCGGCTACCAACCACAACACCCGTCATCCCATGGTGACGGCAGCTTATGCGATGACGATGCATCGACTCACTGGCGGGCGTTTCTCCCTCGGGCTCGGGCGTGGTGTCGACCGCGCCTTCGATGCCTTCGGCCTGCCGCGGATCAAAACGGCGCAGGTGGAGGACTTCGTTGGCCTCATGCGGCGGATCTGGCGTGGTGAAGCGGTGATGGGTCATGACGGTCCGGCGGGCAAGTACCCCTACCTCGGCATGGGGCCCGAGTACGACGAGCACATCCCCATGACCTGGGTCGCGTTCGGGCCGAACTCGCTGGCGCTCGGCGGACGCGCCTTCGATGCGGTGGTGCTGCACACGTTCTTCACCGACGAGACCACGGTCCGCTGCGTCGAAACGGTCAAGCGCGCAGCGGAGGAGGCAGGACGTGATCCGGCGTCCGTGCGGGTTTGGTCCTGTTTCGCGACCATTGGAGATCATCTGCCGGAACCCATCCGGCTGAAGAAGCTGGTCGGGCGCATGGCCACCTATCTGCAGGCTTATGGCGATCTGATGGTGCGCACCAACGACTGGGATCCGAAGGTGCTCGAGCGCTTCCGCGCCGATCCCTTCGTCGCCAACTTCAAGGGTGCCATCGACGATCTGGCGACGACGGAGGAGCTGGAGCATGTGGCGACCCTGATTCCGGAAGCCTGGCTCGAGGCGGCCGCCACCGGCTCGCCGGAACAGTGTGTGGCCGCCATCAACCATCAGTTCGATCTCGGATGCGACGGCGTGATCCTGCATGGGGCGACGCCGACCCAGATCGAGCCCATCGTCGAGGCCTATAGCGCCCAGCGCCCGGCAGGCCGCTTCGATCACCTGGCCGCGAATCCCGCGGGCTGAGCATCTATCGTCTCTATCGATGCAATAGGTCGATTTAACTGGATTCCATGATCTCCGCGTTGGACCATTACATTGCATTTTCGTGAATGTCCTGGAGGGGAGAGAAGCCATGCAACGTTCACTGTGTTGGGCCATCGCCGCACTGGCGGTGATTTTGGCCTCTGCGATGCTGGTCGGCGCCGCTGACGCCCAGGAGAGGCCACGGTCGGTGCAGTTCTGGTGGCCGGAGCAGCTGGATCTGACGCCGCTGCGCAGGCACGAGACCCGTTCGAGTCCCTACGGCGAGGACTTCGATTACGCGTCGGCATTCGCAGAGCTCGACCTGGCAGCGGTCAAGGCGGACCTCGAGGCCTTGATGACCGACTCCCAGGACTGGTGGCCGGCGGATTGGGGCCACTACGGACCGCTCATGATCCGCATGGCCTGGCACAGCGCCGGGACCTACCGGGTGGCCGACGGCCGCGGCGGGGCCGGTGGCGGTCAGCTGCGCTTCAATCCGCTCAACAGCTGGCCCGACAACGCCAACCTCGACAAGGCGGTGCGGCTCTTGTGGCCGGTGAAGCAGAAGTACGGCCGCAGCCTGTCCTGGGCCGACCTCATGATCCTCGCAGGGAATGTCGCGCTCGAGTCGATGGGCTTCGAGACCTACGGTTTCGCCGGCGGCCGCGTCGATGACTGGCAGCCGGAGCTGGTGGACTGGGGTCCCGAAACCGAGATGCTCGGCAGCGACCGCTTCGATGACGACGGCGATTTGAAAGGTTCCGTGGCCGCCACCCACATGGGACTGATCTATGTGAATCCCGAAGGCCCGGGCGGCAATCCCGACCCGAAGCTTGCGGCCGAACACATCCGCGCCAGCTTCGGCCGCATGGCGATGAATGACGAGGAGACCGTCGCGCTGATTGCCGGTGGCCACACCTTCGGCAAGGTCCACGCCGCCGGCAACCCGGAAGATTGCGTCGGTCCGGAGCCGGCCGCCGCGCCGATCGAGGCGCAGGGCTTCGGCTGGGCCAATGCCTGCGGTAAGGGCAAGGCCGAGGACACCATCACCAGTGAGTTCGAGGGTGCCTGGACCGCGGCACCGACCCGCTGGACGATGATGTTCTTACAGAACCTGTTCGAGCACGACTGGGAACAGACCCGCAGCCCCGCCGGCGCAGTGCAGTGGATTCCCAAGGATGGCGCGGCGGCCGGATCGGTCCCGGATGCGCATCTCGAGGACGTGTTCCATGCGCCCATCATGCTGACCACAGATCTGGCGCTTAAGGAGGATCCCGCCTATCGCGAAATCTCGAAGCGTTTCCTCGAGAACCCCGACGAGTTCGAAGATGCATTCGCCCGTGCCTGGTTCAAGCTGACCCATCGCGACATGGGTCCGCGCATCCGGTACCTGGGCGGCGAGGCGCCGTCGGAAGATCTGCTCTGGCAGGATCCGATCCCCGAAGTGGACCATCCGCTGATCAACGACCGGGATGTCGCGCGGCTCAAAGGCAGGATCCTCGACTCGGGCCTGACCGTATCGGAGCTTGTGCGTACGGCCTGGGCCTCGGCGTCGACTTTCCGTGGCACCGATCTGCGCGGAGGCGCCAATGGGGCGCGCGTAAGGCTGGCGCCGCAGAAGGACTGGCCGGTGAACGATCCTGAAGAACTCGCCAAGGTCCTAGAGCAGCTCGAGGCGATCCAGACCGAGTTCAACGAGTCCCAGCGCCGCGGTAAGCGGGTCTCCATGGCGGACCTGATCGTCCTGGGCGGCGTCGCGGCGATCGAAAAAGCGGCGCAGGACGCCGGCTTCCCGGTGCAGGTGCCGTTCACGCCTGGGCGCGCCGATGCGTCGCTGGAACAGACCGACGTCGAATCCTTCGACGTGCTCGAGCCGCTCGCCGACGGTTTTCGCAACTACTTCGGTGAGCAGGCCTATCTGCCGCCGACGGAAGCGCTGATCGACCGGGCCGATCTGCTGACCCTCACGGTGCCGGAGATGACCGCGCTGGTGGGTGGCTTGCGGGCGCTGAATGCCAATGCGGGCGGCGTCGAGCACGGGGTCTTCACCGGGCGTCCCGGTACCCTCAGCAATGACTTCTTCGTCAACCTCCTCGACATGTCCACGCGCTGGACGCGTTCTGAGGACTACGAGGGCCTCTACGAGGGTCGTGATCGCGCCAACGGCGAAGTGAAATGGACGGCGACACCGGTGGATCTGATCTTCGGTTCACACACGGAGCTTCGCGCCGTGGCCGAGGTCTACGCTGCCAACGATGGCGCGGAGCAGTTCGTGCACGACTTTGTACGGGCCTGGACCAAGGTCATGAACCTCGACCGCTTCGACCTGTGATCAAAACCTGACCGGCCCGGGGACTGCTGACCGTTCAGTCCCCGGGTTGTCTGAGAGGCGCAGTAGCCGTGGCGTGCTGTAGCGCTTCATATTATAACGGCCATAAGAAAAAACTGGGGAGACATGCGTGCCGAAGCAGGTCGATGCAGAATTGCGTCGCGGCGAGCTGGCCGCGGCCACTCGGCGCGTGATTCTGCGGCGAGGGCTCGAAGGCACGACCCTGCGCGAAGTGGCGCGAGAAGCCGGGTGGAGTATCGGCGTGCTTGCCCACTACTTCGAGACCAAGGACGACCTTCTGCGTTATTCGCTGGCTGATCCGACCTGGGTCATGAACCGTTTCGACAGCACCGAGCCGGACGGCCTCGCCTCTGTCCGGCGCATCCTCGAGCGGCTGCTACCGGCCAACGCCGAGATGCGTGACATGTGGCAGGTCTGGATGACGTTCTGGGTGTCCTGGCCCGGTGACGCTTCATGGGACCGTGAGCGACGGTTCCGGCAGCGCAAGTTCCGCCGCTTCTGCCGCAACCTGGTGCGGCACGCTTGTGACCGGGGTGAGCTCATGGCACTGCGTGATCCTGACTTGGATGGCGACGACCTCGCTACGCTGCTCTACGGGCTTGGGGTGCAGGCTGTAATGGATCCGCGATCCTGGCCGCAACGCCGGCAACTCGGCGAACTGGATACCTTCATCGCTATGCGGCTGCCGCAGCGCGGCCTGGAGGAAGCGGCATGTGGTTGAGAGGACTCATCGTCACGCTGTTGCTCGCGCTGCTGTTCGGCGGCATCGGCTGGCACAAGTACGGTCAGTATCAGCACTTCCAGGCCATGATGGCGGCAGAGCGGCCCGCGGTGGTGGTGTCTTCCGCCGCCGTCGAGGCAGAGCAGTGGCCAGTTGAAATCAGGGCGCTGGGCACGTTCACCGCCGATCAGGGTGTGCATGTCGCCACCGAGGTGCCGGGGCGCGTTCAGAGCATCCGTTTCCGTTCGGGCCAGTCGGTCGAGGCCGGTCAGGTCCTGGTCGAACTCGACGCTTCGGCAGAGCGAGCAGAGCTGCGTGCGCTGGAGGCTGATCTGGAACTGGCGGTGCTCGACCTCCGGCGAGCGGAGGATCTGCGGCAGACCCAGGCAGTCTCACAGTCGCAGCTCGATCGCGCGGCGACTCTGGTGCGGAGTCTGGAGGCGCGGGCCGAACAGCACCGGGTCGTGATCGAACGCAAGACCATTCGCGCACCCTTCAGCGGCGAACTCGGTATCCGGATGGTGCATCTCGGGCAGTATCTGTCGCCCGGCGACACGGTGGTGACCCTGCAGTCCCTGGATCCGATTCATCTCGACTTCACGCTGCCGGAGCGGCACCTTGGCGAACTGGCGCTAGGGCAGCGCGTCCAGGCCCCGGTGGCTGCCTGGCCACAGGTCGCCTTCGAGGGCCAGATCACCGCCATCAGTCCGGAGCTTGAGCGGGCCAGCCGTACGATCCACCTGCAGGCGACCCTGCCGAATTCGGAGGCACGCCTGCGCCCCGGGATGTTTTCTCAGGCCACTGTGCTCGTGGGTGAGGCGCGCCCCGTACTCACCCTGCCGCGCACCGCCATCGCCTATCAGGCTTTCGGCGAGACCGTCTTCGTCCTCGAGGAAGATGCGGAGGGTCGGCTCACGGCTGAACAACGCCCCGTGCGCGTCGGCCAGACGCGTAACGGGCGCGTGGAAATCGTCGACGGTGTGCGCCCTGGCATGGAGGTGGTCGCGACCGGGCAGATGAAGCTGCGTTCCGGGCAACGCGTGCGCATCGACAACAGCCTCGAACTGCCTTCCGACGTGGCGCAGCGCTGATG
Organism: Pseudomonadales bacterium; assembly: GCA_007131295.1. GTDB lineage: Bacteria > Pseudomonadota > Gammaproteobacteria > Pseudomonadales > Azotimanducaceae > SLTB01. The sequence goes on from SLQW01000036.1 coordinate 51,074, forward strand.
TTCACCGACGTCTTCGTGCGTCGGCCGGTCCTGGCCACGGTACTGAGTCTGCTCATCCTGCTGCTCGGCCTGCGCGCCATCGGCATGCTCGAACTGCGTGAGTATCCCCGCACTGAACGCGCCGTAGTCACGGTCATGACGGCCTATCCCGGTGCCGATGCGGATCTCGTCCAGAGCTTCATCACCGCACCGCTGCAGCGGGCGATTTCCGAGGCCAACGGACTCGACTACGTCCAGTCCGACTCCCGGATGGGCGTCTCCATCATCGAGGCGGTGATGGAGCTCAACTACGACGGCAATGCCGCGGTAGCGGAAATCCAGGCCAAGGTCGCGAGCCAGCGCAACCAGATTCCGAGCGAAGCGCTCGATCCGGTGATCGATGTGCGCACGGAGCAGGGCTGGGCCCTGATGTACATCGGATTCTCCAGCGAAACCATGCGTGCGTCGGAGATTACCGACTACCTGATGCGCGGCGTGATCCCGCGCATGCAGGCTATTCCTGGCGTGGCCAAAGCCGATGTCATGGGCGACCAGCAGCTCGCCATGCGCATCTGGCTCGACCCCCGCCGAATGGCGGCCCAGGACGTGACGGCCCTGGACGTCCGCGCTGCTCTCCGCAGGGAAAACGTCCAGGCGGGCATCGGTCGGACCCAGGACGACCTCTTGCAGGTGAACCTGTCCGCTGCCACGGAGATGTCCAGCGTTGCCGAGTTCGAGCAGCTGATCGTCCGCTCCAACGGCACTACCCTGGTGCGCTTGAGCGACGTCGCCGAAATCGAGCTCGATGCGCGCAACCTTGATCAGGTGAGCTGGTATTCCGGTGAGCCGTCCACGCTGGTGGGGATCGAGACCGGTCCTGGCGCGAACCCCATCGAGGTCTCCCGAGCGATCCGGGAGCTTCTGCCCGACATCGAACGGCAGTTGCCGCCGGATCTCAGCATGGCGCTGACCCATGATGGTAGCGAGTACATCGAGGCATCCATCGCCGAGGTCTACCGGACGCTGTTCGAGGCGGTGGCCATCGTACTGCTGCTGATCTTCCTGGCGCTGGGATCGGCGCGAGCGGCTATCGTGCCGGCGATCTCGGTGCCGCTCTCCCTTATCGGCGCCACCTTCATCATGCTGCTGCTGGGCTTTTCCCTGAATCTGCTGACGCTGCTCGCGATGCTGTTGGCCATCGGCCTGGTGGTGGATGACGCCATCATCGTGGTGGAGAACGTTCACCGGCACATGACGTCCGGCAAGGGACGGCTCGAGGCGGCACTCACCGGAGCTCGTGAACTGGCGTTGCCCATCATCGCGATGACCACGACGCTGCTGGCGGTCTATGCACCGATCGGTTTCATGGGCGGTCTGGTCGGCATCGTCTTCACCGAGTTCGCCTTCTCGCTGGCCGGGGCGGTGCTCATTTCGGGGATAGTGGCCCTTACGTTCTCGCCGATGCTGTCGTCGCTGGTGCTGAAGACCAGCGCCGAGCAGGGACGGTTCGAGCAGGCGGTGGAGCGCTTCTTCGAGCGCCTCGCGGCACTCTACCGCCGGTGGCTGCATCGCAGCCTTGATTACCGGCCGGTGACGTTCTATTTCTCCGCCGTCATGCTGCTCGGCATCTACTTCATGTTCGTCACCAGTCAGACGGAATTCGCGCCGGTTGAAGACCGCGAGGCCATCAACGTCCAGATGACTGCACCTCATACGGCGACATTGCAGTACACCGAGGCCCACACTCGGCGCATGGTGGAACTTTTCGAGACTGTTCCGGAGTACGCCCGCAGCTTCCTCATGTTGGGTGGTGGCGGAACACCCGCAACCACGTTCGGTGGCTTCCGTCTGGTTCCGATAGCCGATCGTGACCGCAGTCAGATGGAGATCCAGCCGGAGTTGCAGCGTCTGGTTCATGGCATCCCCGGCGTTCAGGTCGGCGTGTTTTCCTTCCCGGCTCTGCCCGGTGCTGCAGCTGGTCCGCCAGTGCAGTTCGTGGTCTCTGGTGACCAGGACTATCAGGAACTGGACCGACTGGCGGGAGATCTCGTCGCAGCGGCCATGGGCAGCGGTCGGTTCCTGTTCGCGAATAAGTCGAGCGAAATGGCTCTGCCGCAGGTCCGCGTCCACATTGACCGCGATCGCGCCGGGGATCTCGGTATCGACATGGAGGCAATCGGCTTCACGCTTGCCACGCTGCTGGGCGACGGCCACGTCAATCGATTCAGTCAGGCCGGCCGCAGCTACGAAGTGATTCCCCAGGTGGCGCGACGCTATCGCGCGAATGAGCAGGCGCTGGAGGATTACCACGTCCGCACCCGAAGCGGCGAGCTGATACCCCTCTCCGCGGTCGTCAGCTTCGAGCGTCGCATTGAGCCGACCCGGAGGATGGAACTGCAGCAGCTGAACGCGATCATCGTCAATGCGGTGCCCTACCCCGGCGTCTCGCTCGGTGAGGCACTCGAATTTTTCGAGACTCTGGCGAGCGAGACCTTTCCCCGCGAAGTGGGCTACGACTATCTTGGTGAGTCGAGGCAGTTCCGGCAGCAGGGCGAGGCCCTGGTGCTGACGTTCTTCCTGTCGCTGCTGGTGATCTATCTCGTGTTGGCTGCCCAATTCGAGAGCTGGCGCGATCCGCTCATCATCCTGATGTCCGTGCCCATGACCATCGCCGGTGCGCTGGTGTTCGTCACCCTGGGCTTCGCTACGATCAATCTGTATACCCAGGTCGGACTGATCACGCTGATCGGGCTAGTGGCCAAGAACGGCATTCTCATCGTCGACTTCGCCAACAGGATGCGGGATCACGAGGGCATGGCCCTGCGCGAGGCCGTAGAGGCGGCCGCCGCCGTGCGCCTGCGCCCCATTCTCATGACCACGGTGGCCATGCTCGTGGCGATGGTTCCGCTGCTCCTGGCTACGGGCCCTGGCGCCGTGAGTCGCTTCCACATCGGGCTCGTGGTGTTTACCGGGCTCGGCATCGGCACGCTGTTCACGCTTTTCGTTGTACCGGCGTTTTATGTCCTGCTGGCGCAACGCGAGCGCCGTACTGCAGTGGTCCGTGAGGCACCCGCGCAGACATAGCGCTACCATGCGTCTCCCTTCGAGGTGCGACAGGAGACCCTGCACATGAGCGACAGCTTCCGGGCGATCGTGGCCCGAGCCGGTGACGATGGCAAAGCCAGCGCGGCCATGGAAACCTTGCAGACTTCGGAATTGCCGGATGAGGCGGTGCTGGTGGAGGTGGAGTACTCCACCGTCAACTACAAGGACGGACTCGCCGTCACCGGGGCTGCGCCCATCTGCCAGAAGTTGCCCATGGTCTGCGGAATCGATCTTGCCGGGACCGTCAGCGAGTCGAGAAGCGATGCCTGGAAGCCGGGCGATCGCGTGCTCGTCAACGGCTACGGGCTGTCCGAACGGCATTGGGGCGGCTATAGCCAGCGCGCACGGGTGAAGCCTGAGTTTCTGCTCCGGATTCCCGACGCCTTCAGCAGCGAACAGGCGATGGCGATCGGCACGGCGGGCTACACGGCCATGCTGGCGGTGAACGCAATCCGTGATCACGGTGTGACGCCCGACGATGGTCCCGTGCTGGTCACTGGTGCGGCCGGTGGCGTGGGCTCCTTCGCGGTCCTGCTGCTTACGGCGCTCGGCTTCGAAGTGGCTGCGAGTACGGGTCGGCCTGAGACGGCGGACTATCTGAAATCGCTCGGTGCCGGCAGCATCGTCGGACGTGCAGATCTGGCGCGGCAGTCGAAACCCCTCGAGAAGGAGTCCTGGGCCGCAGCCGTGGACAGCGTCGGGTCGACCACGCTCGCGACTACCCTGGCACAGCTGCGTTACAACGGCATCGTCTCAGCCTGCGGCCTCGCTGCCGGTGCCGATCTGCCAGCTACCGTACTGCCATTCCTGTTGCGCAACGTTCGGCTGCAGGGTATCGATTCGGTGATGGCGCCTATGGCGCTCCGGGAGCGGGCCTGGGCCGATCTCGCTGCCCTGCTCGATCCCGACCGCTTCGCTGCCGTGCATCAGCTCGCGCCCCTCGCGCAGGTGCCGGACCTCTGTGCCGCCATCCTGGCCGGCAAGATCCGTGGCCGGGTGGTCATCGACGTCAACGCCTGAGTGGGTCGCGGGTAGTCAGGAAGGGAAGTAGGTGGGCGCGCCCGGGCCCACGGGCAGCCCGAGCCCGAATACATAAATGTAGAACCAGGCGATCCAGCCTACAGCTAGCGCGACGCTGTAGGGCAGCATGGTGGCGATCAGGGTGCCGATGCCAAGATTGCGTACGTAGCGCGTCGCGAACGCCAGGATCAGACCGAAGTAGCTCATCATCGGGGTGATGATATTGGTGGTGGAATCGCCGATCCGGTAGGCGGCCTGGATCACTTCGGGGCTGTAGCCGGTGAGCATCAACATCGGCACGAAGATCGGGGCGGTCACGGCCCACTGCGCGGAGGCGGAACCGAGCGAGAGGTTCACCAGCATGCACATGGCGATGAACAGCAGGAAAACGGCAGGCCCTGTCAGGTTGATGTCCTGAAGGAATTGGGCTCCGACCACTGCGGTGATCTGGCCGAGCTGCGTCCAGCCGAAAAAAGCCACGAACTGCGCGGCGAAAAACACCAGGACAATGTACAGGCCGAGGCTGCTCATCGCGCGGGCCATCGCATCGATGACGTCACGATCGGTACGCATCACACCGGTCACGCGACCGTAGACGAAGCCGGGAACCAGAAAAAACACGAACACCAGCGCGACAATGCCGCGCAGGAATGGTGTGATGGCGGCGATCGTTTCCTCGACGCCGGGCTCCCGTAGCGCGCCCCAGCTCGGTACCACCATAAGTGCGATCAGCGCCCCGATGAGCACTGCGGCCGCGCCCGCCGCCCACAGTCCCCGGCGCTCGAGCGCGGTCAGGGGCGCCAGCCGGTCGCTGTCGTCGAGGTCTTCGGAAGCGATCGCCGGGTCGTAGCGACCGAGCCGAGGCTCGACGATCGCGGTCGTTACCCAGGTGCCGATGCCCGTGACGAGAAATGTGCTCGTGATCATGAAGTACCAGTTCACCGCCGGGTGGACGAAGTAGCCTGGCTCGATGATCTGCGCTGCCGCCTCGGTGATGCCGGAGAGCAGCGGGTCGACCGTACCGAGCAACAGGTTGGCCGAGTAACCGCCGGAAACGCCCGCGAAGGCGGCCGCCAGTCCTGCCAAAGGGTGTCGACCGAGGGCATAGAAGATTGCCGCTGCTAGCGGAATCATCACCACGTAGCCCATTTCCGATGCCGTGTTGGAGAGCACGGATGCGAACACGATAACGGCGGTGACGAGTCTCGGGTGGGCACCGAGCACCATGGCACGGATCGCAGCGGAAAGCAGGCCTGAGCGCTCCGCGACACCGACTCCCAGCATGGCCACGAGGACGGTGCCGAGGGGAACGAAGCCGGCGAAGTTGCCGACCAGGTTCTCGACGATGCGCCGCAGCCCCTCCGCATTGACCAGGCTCACCACCTCGATCAGGCCGTCGGGCGCGCGTCCCGGAGCGCCTTCCGGTCGCGGATCGGTCACGGCAACGCCGAGCCAGGCGAGAACGCCCGATAGAAGCACGATGAATACGGAAAGCAACGCGAACAGCGTCACGGGGTGCGGCAGCGCGTTGCCGAGCCACTCAACGCCGTTCAGAAAGCGGTTGAACCACGATGATCGTACGGGCGCATCGGGCCCGTCGTGTCCGGCGTCGGGCAAGGTGGGTCATCCCCAGGCAGTTCAGGCTGCCATGGTACCGGGGAACGTCAGGTGGGAGTACGCCTGCCCGGCATGGCGCCGGGCAGGCGATGGCAGGCTCGCAGTATTAGAAGTTGTAGCGGAGTCCGAGCTGCCAGGTCTCGAGGTTGCTCGAGTAGGTGTAGCCGAGTACGACGCCGAAGTCGGGCGAGAAGTTGTAAACGGCGCCGACGTCGAAGCTGACCTTGCTTTCGACATCGTCGTAGCTCAAGAACGCGTTCAGCTCGAGTTCCGGCGTGACCATGCCGCGGACGCCGGCCTGGCCGAAGATGCCGTCATCCGAGTTGCTTCCGACGTTGCTGACGCTGGCCTTGGCGAAGGACCAACCGAGCCGGGCGACGAAATCGGTGCGCTCGTTGACCGGCATGTTGTAGCCGGCGGCAATGCGGTTGCGCCGCAACGTGACGGGGCTGTCCTTGACCCGGAAGAAGTCCGCCATCAGGTGGATGTCCTCTTGCAGGGCGAAGGAGCCTTCGAGACCGAAGCCGTGGAGGCTGCTGCCGCCATCGGGCTCAGCGCCGACATAGCCCGCACCGACGTAGGTGTAAGAGGGGCTGGCGGCGGCCGCGAGCGGCAGGCTGGCGGCCAGAGCGGTGGCAAGGGCAAATTTGCGCATGGCAGGTTTCCTTTGAGTGGTGTCCCGGGGACCCGGGAAGCACGTAACAGAATTGCAACATCATGTAACGGCGGCGCATCCTACGCATTGTCGGGCTGGGGGAAAAGAGGGAAGCTGTCGCGGTAGAGTACCGTTGGTCACCAGATCACTACCGCTTATCGCCAGAGTTCACCGCTGGCAGTTTGGCGACTGCCTCTTGAATGGATCGCCCCGCCCATGACCGAGCTCACCGATTCGCTGCATGACGTATTCGCCGGCCTGGGTTCGATTCAGATTCGACCCATGTTCGGCGGTCACGGGGTGTTTCACGAAGGCGTGATGTTCGCGCTGGTAGCCGACGACGTGGTCTACCTGAAGTCGGACGCCGGGATCGCCGCGCGCGCAGAGGCGGATGGCCTGCAGGCGTTTCGCTATCGCAAGGGTAACCGCGAGGTGGTGATGTCCTATCACCAGGCACCGGAGGCGATCTTCGAGGATCCGGAGTTCGCCGCCGAACTCGGCCGCGAGGCCTTCGCGGTCGCCTGGCGTCGGCGCAAGCGGTGACGACCCGGCTTCAGGGCGCGGTGAGCGCCTCGTAGCGCTCGCTGGCTTCGAGCCACTCACCCTCCGTCGCCTCGGCCCGCTGCCGCAGTTCACCCTGCTCCTTGAGAACCGCCGTGAGCCGGTCACGGGCATCGTCGTCGTAGAGGGTGGGTTCGTTGAGTTCGCGCTCGAGTTCGGCGAGGCGCTGCTCGATTTGCTCCAGATCGTGCTCCAGCTTCTGAATCTTCGCCTTCAGCGGCTGCAGCTCACGCCGGCGCTCGGCGGCCGCGCGCCGCTCTGCCTGGCGATCGGCACGGGTCGTTGCGCTGGGTGATGGCGCTTCCGCGAGCCGTTCCTCGGCCTGCTGCTCGCGGTCCCGGTCCAGCAGCCAGCGGGCGTAGTCGTCGAGGTCGCCGTTCCAGGTCTCGACCCTGCCTTCTGCAACCAGCCAGAAAGCGTCCATGGTCTCTGAGAGCAGATGACGGTCGTGGGAGACGAGGACGACGGCACCCGCGAACTCGCTGAGGGCCATAGCCAGCGCCTCGCGCATCTCGATGTCCAGGTGGTTGGTGGGTTCATCGAGCAGCAGCAGGGCCGGACGCTGCCACGCTAGCAGCGCGAGGACGAGGCGGGCGCGTTCGCCGCCGGAAAAGGTGTCAACCGGTTCGATGGCCTGGTGGCCGAAGCCGAAGCCGCCGAGGAAGTTACGCGCATCCTGTTCTGCCGTGCGCGCGTCCAGCGCCTGGAGGTGTTCCAGCGGTGTACGCCCGGGCGTCAGCTGCTCCACCTGATGCTGAGCAAACCAGGCCACCGGTGCGTGGTGTCCGCGGACGATTGCGCCGGCGAGTGGTTCGAGGCTGCCGGCCAACGTCCTGATCAGCGTCGACTTGCCGGCGCCGTTGGGCCCCAGGAGTCCGATGCGGGCGCCCGGATGCAGACGCAGGCGTACGTCGGTCAGGACTTCGTGATCCGGATAACCGAGGCACAGATGCTCGCCGTCGAGCAGTGGATCCGACATCTTCACGGGGTCGCGAAACAGAAAACGGAATGGCGAACTCGCGCGGACCGCGGCGGTCTGTGCAAGCTGTTCCAGGGTCTTCAGACGGCTCTGGACCTGGCGTGCCTTGCTCGCCTTTGCGCGGAAGCGATCGACGAAGCGCTGTATCTCGTGCATGCGTTTCTGGTGCTTGGCGAACGTCGCCTGCTGCAAGGCCATGGCTTCGGCCCGCTGGCGTTCAAAGGAGGAATAATTCCCACGCCAGACGCTCACTGCACCGCGATCGATGTGTGCGATGTACTGCACCGTTCGGTCGAGGAAATCGCGATCGTGAGAAATGAGCAACAGCGTGGTGTCCAGGCGCGCCAGCCAGCGTTCGAGCCACAATGTGGCATCGAGGTCGAGATGGTTGGTGGGTTCGTCGAGGAGCAGCAGATCGGCGGGCTGCATCAGGGTCCGGGCCAGCGCAAGGCGCATGCGCCAGCCGCCGGAAAAGTCGTTTACCGGGCGTCCTTGATCACTGCCGGCAAAGCCGAGCCCGTGGAGGATCGCGCCGGCCCTGGCGGGCGCCGAGTAGCCGTCTATGGCGTCGAGACGGGCGTGCAGGGCGCCGAGCGCTTCGTGGCGTCCATCGCGTTCGGCGGCTGCGATTTCCTTTTCCACTCGACGCAGTTCACGATCGCCGTCGAGCACGAAATCCAGCGCGCCCCGATCGGTGTCCGGAGTATGCTGGGCGAGATGGGCGATGCGCGTGCTATCGGCGAGCTGGACATCACCGTCTTCGGGCAGCAGGCGGCCGCGGATCAGTTCGAACAGGGTGCTCTTACCGGCACCGTTCGGCCCGACGAGGCCCACATGCTGACGGCCGTGGATCGTGAACGAGACGCCGTCGAGGATGGTCTTGTCGCCCCGGCGCAGGTGGACGTTGGCGAAGGTCAGCATGGTCGCGTCGGCGATGGCAGCGCGGAGGGGCGCACGCTAATCGCGACCCCGGCGCGGGTCAAGGCGGATCACGCCCGTGTCATGACCTGTTGTGACAATTGCACGTTTGGCTACGAGGGGTTGCGCGATGAGTCGCATCTTACCGGGATTGCTGGTCGCGCTGGTTCTGGTCGCCTGCAGCGGGGACGCCGAGCACGAGGCGCTCGCCCCGGCTCGTGTCGAACTCTCCGAGTCGCGCCCTGCGCCCCTGCTCCTGATTTCCATCGACGGCTTCCGTCATGACTACCGGGAGCGTACGGATACACCGAACCTGGACCGATTGGCACAGGAGGGTGTTGCGGCCGCGGGTGTCGTGCACGTCTTCCCGACCAAGACCTTCCCCACCCACTGGTCGATGGTCACCGGGCTGTACACCGAGCATCATGGTGTCGTCGCCAACAACATGTGGGATCCCGAGCGTCAGCGGAGTTTCAGCCTCCGTAACCGGGATGCGGTCATGGACCCGAACTGGTACGACGGCGAACCGATCTGGCGCACCGCAGAGCGCCAGGGTCTGACTGCCGCTACGTTCTTCTGGCCTGGATCCGAGGCGCCTGTTGGCGGTGCCCATGCGACGTATTGGAAGGCCTACGATGCATCCATTCCCCATGCACAGCGGATTGATCAGGTGCTGGCGTGGCTGGATCTCCCCGACGAGGAACGTCCCGATTTCATCACGCTTTACTTCAGCCGCGTCGATTCGCTGGGCCATCGCTACGGTCCGGAATCAGCAGAAGTCACCGCCGCGATTGCTGACATCGATGCAGACCTCGGCCGGTTGCTCCGCGGGCTTGAAGACCGTGGCCTGTTGGGCGCCATGAATCTTCTCGTCGCTTCCGATCATGGTATGAGCGACATCGATCCGGAACGCTACATTTGGCTGGATGACTATCTGTCTCTGGGTGACGTGCATGTCTCGGACTGGGGGCCTGCAGCGCAGATCTGGGCGGGCGACCAGTCTGCTGACGACATCGCCGAAGCGCTCGAAGGCGCTCATCCCCGTATGCGGGTCTGGAAGCGTGAGGACACGCCGGAGCATTACCGCTTCGCCGACCACCCCCGAATCGCTGATGTGCTTGCCGAAGCGGATCACGGCTGGATGATCGCGAGCCGGCGCAATCGCGGGGCCATCCTCATGCGACCGACCCGAGGTATGCATGGCTGGGACCCCCTGCACCGGGAAATGCACGGCATCTTCATCGGGCATGGGCCGGCCTTCGACTCGGGCGCGCGCCTGCCTGCGGTACGCAGCATCCACCTGCATGAACTGATGGCGCACCTGCTCGGTATCGAAGCGGCCCCCAACGATGGTGATCTCGCGACCTTCGGGCCGGCGCTGACTGCGCCGCCTCCTGGACTGGGCGCGCCGCCGCCCGCGCTGCCGGTGGTTTACGGCGATCGCATGCCCGACCGGCACGTTGCGGTTCCGCTGGCTGGCGCCGATCTGGCGCCCGGTTCCGAGCGCGTGATCCTGAGCGGGACCCTCGCAGGCGGCTGCGACGCTCCGGGCGACTGCGAACTCATGCTCGAGGATGGCGAGCGACGTCTCGCGGTCGCGATCACGTCTCTCGCCAATCGGCCCGCGGGCAATGTGCGGGAGGCCGCAGTCGTGAGCGGTCGCCTGCAACGCCATGGTGATGTCCTGCTTCTGGAAGCGGACCGCCTGCTCCTGGGCCAATCGCGCTGATCTGTCTGCACCAGAGCGGTGCGGGCGCGGCTCCGTAACGGCGTCCGGCCCGTCGAGGTGAACAGCTCGTGACGACACTGACAGCTTTCGGCCATTTCTGTAGCTGAAGCTTCACGCCCGTTTGATCCCACCGTCATCGCCCAGCCGTTAACTGTGCGCGTCGCGGAAGGTGGCCGCGCACGCGCAGAAGCGTGCAGGCGATGCGCTTCGAGCAGTCTTCCGCGACGCAAAAGGGGTTCACCAACACCATTCCCAGCACTTCGGACGCGGGTCATCGGACGGTCGCCAGCCGACGCCGCAAGGCTCCCGACTTCCCGCTCCGCCTTCTCGAGACAAGGCAGACAATCATGAACCAACGCATCGTTCTGACTTTACTGCTTGCGATGGCGCTCACCGTGCTCGGTGTCGCCACGGCGCACGCGCAGGTGACCGCGGCAGCCGCCGCCGGTCGCGTCGTCGACAGCCGCGGCGTCGGCATCGCCGATGCCACCGTCGAACTCGTGCATGAACCTTCCGGCACACGGAGCACTACGAGGACCGACGCCGAAGGCCGGTACTCAGTGCGCGGCCTGCGGGTCGGCGGCCCCTACCGCGTGGTCGTGCGTCGCGACGGCTATCGGCCGAGCGTGCGCTCCGATCAGTTTCTGCAACTTGCGGACACCGCGGCCATCGACGTGACCATGGAGGAATCCCGGGTTATGGAGGAGATGGTGGTCACCGGTACACGGGTGGGTGGCGTGTTCGACCCTTCGCGCACCGGCACCGGGACCATTGTCGATCGGGATCGCATCGAGGGTCTGCCGTCGATCTCCCGCAACATCCAGGATTACGTGCGCACCGACCCGCGCATCTCGCAGGTGGACAAGGAGCGCGGTGAGATCTCCGCCGGTGGTCAGAACACCCGCTTCAACAACATCCGTATCGACGGCGTGTCCACGAACGATGCCTTCGGTCTCGAAAGCAACAACCTCCCCACCGATCGCCAGCCGATCTCCATCGACTCCATCGAGGCCATCAACATCTCGCTGGTGAACTACGACGTGGCGCTAGCCGGCTACACCGGCGCGAGCATCGACGCCGTGACCCGATCCGGGACCAACGAGTTCGAGGGGTCCGTCTACTACATCTATCGGGACAGCGACTGGACCGGCAAACGCGACGGCAACCGCTTCACGGGTTTCGAGGACGAGAGCACCTGGGGCGTCACGTTCGGCGGCCCGATCATTCGCGACACGCTGTTCTTCTTCGGCAGCTACGAGCGTTTCACGCGTTCCTCCGCCTCGCCGATCTTCGGACCGGCCGGCTCGGGCGCGGGCCAGGAAGTGACCGGCATCTCGGTAGCCGACATCAACGAGGCGCAGGAGATCGCCCAGAACGTGTGGGGCTTCGATGCCGGCTCCTTCGATCCGCCCGGGAGCCTCGATTCCGACATCAAGGACCTGATGCTGAAGCTGGATTGGAACATCAACGACTTCCACCGCGCCAGCCTGCGTTACAACCGCACGCAGCAGGACGACCCCTTCCTGCGCAACATCGGCGCCCGCAGTCTGTCGCTGTCGAGCTTCTGGCAGGTCAGCAACAAGGAGTACTCGTCCATCGTCGGTCAGGTCTACAGCGATTGGACCGAGAACCTCTCCACTGAGATGAAGCTCAGCTACGCGGAACAGGAGGCACTGTGGGACATCGGTGATCCGCGTCCTTCCGTGCGCATCTGCCTCAACAGCACGAGCGACAATTGCTCCGGTGCCGACAGCATCTGGCTCGGATCGGAGCGCTTCCGGCACGTGAACGTGCTGGAAACGGAAACCTGGAACTTCAACCTCGCGGCCACCTACGTCACCGGTAACCACGAGCTGAAGTTCGGCTTCGACTACCAGAGTCAGGAAGTCTTCAACCTGTTCGGTCGCGATCAGTTCGGCTACTACGAGTTCTTCGGCATGGACGCGTTCCGCGACGGTACGCCGGGCCAGTACACCCTGTTCTATCCGACGCAGGGCGGCGTGGAAACCCGGGCGGCGAGCTGGACGCTCGACAACCTCGGTCTGTTCCTGCAGAACACCTGGCAGGCCCGCGACAACCTGACCATGACGTTCGGGGTACGCGTCGACGTGCCCATTGCCCGCGACGATCCGCCCTTCAACGAGGCGGCGTCGGAGTTCTTCGGCGTCCGCAACGATTCCACCATCGATCGCAACGAGCTGGTGCAGCCGCGCTTCGCTTTCAACTACGCACCTGAGTTCGAGCGCGCGACGCAGATCCGCGGCGGCGTGGGCCTGTTCCAGGGAGCGGCCGCCAACGTCTGGCTGTCGAACCCCTACACCAACAACAATGTCATTCAGGGTGCGATTTTCGATGATGACCCGGCGGCTGCAGGAATCATCTTCAGCCCTGATCCGAACAACCAGCCTGGCGAACGTCCGCCCCCGGGACTCGGCGGCAACATCGACATCGTCGATCCGTCCATGAGCCAGCCCTCGGTATGGAAGGCGAACCTCGCCGTCGACCACGAGCTGCCGTTCTTCGGCATGATCGCCAGCGCCGAGATGGTATTCACCGAGGTTTCCGAGGCGATCTACTACATCAAGCCCAATCTGGGTGCGGCCACGGGCGTCGCACCGGACGGGCGGCCGATCTACTGGGCCGATCCGGCCACCGGTTCCGGCCGTGGTGCCGACAACCGCAATCCGGATTTCGGCGTCAACAGCACCATCGCGTTGCCCACCAGCAAGGGTAGGGGCCGGCAGCTGACGCTGAGCCTGCAGGGTCCTCCGGATCCGAACTGGTTCTGGAACGTCGCCTACACGCGGACCACGGCCACCGAGGTGAATCCGCTCACCAGCTCGCAGGCAGCTTCAAACTGGAACAACTCCATACGCGCCGACCGCAATGCGAACATCGCGGAGAATTCCATCTACGCCATTCGCGATCGTTTCACCGCGTCCATCAACTACCAGCGTGCGTTCTTCGGTGATCTGCGCACCTCGTTGGGCGTGTTCTACGAGGGCCGTTCGGGACGTCCGTTCACCTACACGTTCACCAACGACGCCAACGGCGACCTGCGGTCGGGGGTGGATCCGTTCTATGTTCCGGCCGGTCCGGGCGACGTGCTGTTCACCGGCGGCGCGGAAATGGAAGCGGCGTTCTTCGACTTCCTCGATCGCACTAGCGGCCTGCGCAACCAGCAGGGCCAGATCGCCGGCATCAACCGTAACCGCTCCTCTTTCGTCCATCAGGTGGATCTGCGCCTGGCTCAGGAGATTCCGGGGATCATGCGTGGCCGGGGCGAGATCTGGCTCGACATCCTCAACTTCGGCAACCTGCTCAACTCGAGCTGGGGCCGGATCGAGGAAATCGCCTTCCCCTACGGCGCTGGTGTCGCTGCGTTCGCGGGCATTGACGAGGAGAGCGGTCGCTACATCTACAACTTCGACGAGTCCAACGTCCGTGACGAGATCATCCGTGATGACCGCGGCGAGTCGCGCTGGGCGCTGCAGCTCGGTATCCGCTACAAGTTCTGAAGTTGCGTGAGTTCGCGCCGGGAAGGATCCTGGCGCTACACGACGGCCGGCAGGGATGCCGGCCGTTTTCTTTCCGGCGTCAGGGTCGGCGCGGGCGTGGATCGTCACCCGCGCCTGTCCCTTTGCGCAGTTTCAAAGCGAATGGATCGCCGAGTTCGGTGATGGCGGCGTGGCCTCGGGGCCCTCTAGCGCCAGTCTGTTAGACTGCGCACAAATTGCGCTGCTGGGGAGCCCCGCACCATGACCAGAATGCCCGCTGTCAGTCTTGCCGCCGTGCCTGGGCGCCGTCGCGCTACGCTCGCTGCAGCGACCGAAATCGAGCGCAGGGGCTTCAGCGGCATCTACTGTCCGAGTCTCGGTGACGTCATGGCGCTGTGCGAGGCCATCGCGCTGGTGACCAACGAGATTCCTTTTGGCACCAGCATCCAGCCCATTTACGCCCGGCGCGTCGAGGATCTCGCAGCCGGCGCGAGCTTCATCCACGAAGTTTCCGAGGGCCGTTTTCGCTTTGGAGTCGGAGTCAGTCATGGCCCGGTTTTGAAGCGGCTTGGTGTGCAGGCCGGCAAGCCTCTTACGGACATGCGTAACTTCGTCGACGAGCTGCGCGCCGTGCCGCGGGTGGGCGAACTGCCACCAGTGGTGCTGGCGACGCTGCGACCGAAGATGATCGGGCTGGCCGCAGAGATTGGCGACGGCATGGTGTTCGCGAACGGTGCCCGCTCCCACATGGCGACCTCACTCGCGGCGCTACCGGCGGAAACGAAGGCGGACGAAGGCTTCTTCATCGGCAATATGGTCCCCACCTGCATAAGCGATGATGAAGAGGCGGCGAAGGCAGTGAACCGGCGCACGTTGACGAGCTACGCGACCTTGCCGAACTACCGCAACTACTGGAAGGACGCTGGCTACGTCGAGGAGATGGAAGCGGTGGAGAAGGCCATCGCGGCCAAGGACTTCGACCGCATTCCCGACGCGCTTTCGGATCGCTGGCTGGCGGACACAACCCTGTTCGGGTCCGTTTCGAAGGTGCGCGAGGGTGTTGAAGCCTGGTTCGATGCGGGCGTGCATACGCCGATTCTGGTGCCTTCATCGGCGGCAGGGAACCAGATGAAGGCGATCGAGGAACTGTTCGCCGCGTTCGAGTGATTGAGGAGTTGTTCATGGCCACGAGTCGTTCGTACATGATCCTTACGATTGCAGCAGTGAGCGTTCTGCTCAGTGGATGCAACGAGGCAGAAGTCGAGCGGGCGGGCGAGGAGCCCGTTTCGGACGGCTGGATCGGTAGTCTCGACAGCGACGCAGAACGCTTCCGCGCGATAGAGTCGTATTTGGGCGGGTTTTCGTCGGCCATGTGGGAGGTGGGTGAGCGCTACCGACATCTCCACCAGGCCCTGGAAGATGACAACCTCGAACTTGCCTCCTACCACTTCGAAAAGATCGGTGATGCGATCCGCAATGGCTACCGCAAGCGGCCAGGCCGGCGCGCGAATGCGGAGGCGTTGTTCATGGATACGGTATTCGAGCCTGCGGCAGCGGTTTTCGCGGACGGTGATGCGTCTGCGGCCTGGGAGACCTTCGAGGAGGTGCGCGCGGCCTGCGTCGCCTGTCATGCCGCCGAGGACGTACCGTTCATGAACGATCAGCCCATGCTGCGCGACTTGCGAGCACCCTGAGGCCCCGCGGCAGCATGGCCGAGGCGCCGCGCCAACGGGCGCCGAAGCGGGAAATCCTGGGCTGGGCGATGTTCGACTTCGCCAACCAGGCTTATACGCTGCTCATCATCACCGTCGTCTTCGGCGATCTCTTCACACGCGTCATTGTTGGCGATGGGCCTGACTATCGCCTCGGCAATTTCCTCTGGAGTCTCGCGCTCTCCATCAGTTACCTGATGGTGGTCGCGACCGCGCCCGTGGTTGGTGCGGTGGTTGACCGCACGGCACGGCGCAAGCAGTTTCTGTTCGCAACCTACCTGCTTTGCGTGGTCACCACGGCCATGCTCTGGCTGGTGGAGCCAGGACTGATCCTGCTCGGTGTCGTGCTCCTGGTGATCTCCAATTTCGCATACGCGCTCGGTGAGACGCTCATTGCGAGCTTCCTGCCGAGCCTCGGACCGCCGGAAGATCTCGGTAAGATTTCCGGTTTCGGTTGGTCGCTCGGCTACGTTGGTGGGATGTTCTCGGCGATCTTCGTGCTGCTGGTTCTCGGGGACGTCAGCGCCGAGAACTACGAGCGCATCCGCTGGGTGGGTCCCTGGGCTGCTTTCTTCTTTTTCATCGCTGCAATTCCGACCTTCGTGTGGGTGCGTGAACCTTGGGTCCCGGCGTCACGGCTTGCCAGCGGCAGCTATCTGCGCGCCGGCATGAGGCAGGTGCGGTCGACGCTCACCCACCTCGAAGCGCATCGTGACCTGGCCGTGCTCATGCTCTCGGTGTTTTTCGCCATGAGCGGCATCAACATCATCATCGCCTATTCATTCATCTATGGATCGCAGGTGATCGGCTGGGACGAACAGGTACGCACCCTGATGTTCGTGATCGTACAGATCACCGCCGCAGTCGGCGCAGTGAGTTTCGGGCTGCTGCAGGATCGCCTTGGCGCGGTGCGGACTTATCGCATCACCCTCACGCTTTGGATGCTCGCCATCGCGCTGATCTGGGCTACGCCGCTTCTGGTCGACGGCCTTGCGCGCTTCGCGGGCGTTCATTGGGAGGCACAGTACGTCTTCTTAGTGGTGGGCTCCGTAGCCGGCATGAGCCTCGGGTCCTGTCAGTCCGCTGCCCGCACGCTGGTCGGCTTGTTCTCGCCCTTGGCGCGCACAGCCGAGTTCTTCGGCTTCTGGGGACTCTCGGTGCGTCTCGCCAGCGTCTTCGGCCTGCTCGCCATCGGCCTGCTGCAGACTCTGGTCGGCCTGCACATGGCGATCCTGTTCTGTCTGCTGCTGTTCGCGGCGGCCTGGCGGATTGCGGCCCGGATCGACGAGCGGCGTGGTCGTCTCGCCGCCGGGGCCGTCAGCTGACGGACGGGCCCAGACTGTCGGACGCTGTGGTTCCGCGGGCGCCTCGCCATCTGTCCGTTGCTTCGACCCACGTCAGCAGGCGGGTGAACGCTTCCCACTCCTGCTGGTCTCTACCGCGGGGCAGCTCGAACAGGCCGTCGCCTACTTCCGCCGCACGCACATAGCCCTGCAGATCGCGGAAGGTAGCGACGAAGGGAATGCGCAGTGAGCGCAGGAAGCGCTCGAGTTTCTGGAACACGACGGTGTTGCGGCGTACCCGATTCGCCACTACCGCCAGCGGAATGGGGCGCTGGCGATACTGTCGATCTAGCAACAGGTCGCCAATGAAGCGGGCGCCGGCCTTGATGTCGATGGAAGACGGCAGCACGGGAATCAGAATCCGATCGGCCTCACCGAGCCAGCGCCCGAAGTCGGATGCGGACAGGGCTGCGGGCGTATCGATCACCACGCGACGGGCCGAGAACGCCAGGCGCATCTGGAAGGTCCGCGTGGTGTGCCCGGCGCTGGCCTCCTTCCAGGGAGCGATGCCCTGAATGGCAGGGCGCGATTCGTCGCGCGCCTTCAGCCATTGGCTCGACGAGCCCTGGGGATCGTGATCAACGAGTGCCGTATCCACCGCCATGGACGCATACAGTGCGGCCAGGTTGGTGGCGAGCGTGGTCTTGCCGCAGCCGCCCTTGGCGTTCACCACCAGGATGCGGCGCTGTTCCGGCGCCAGGTCCGGAAGGCTGCGAGGCGATGCCCTGGCACCCGCGTCCCCTATCGGTTTCATCCGGCTCGACCCGCGCCCGCCCCCCTGAACGCGAGCACGGCGGCGACGACGAACGCGACGAAGGCGGCCAGGACCCAGGCGGGAATGGAGAGACCCAAAACAGGATGCACTTCCGCGCAATCACCGGTCCCGACGGTCATGGCGTGAAGGACGTCTCTGAAGGGAAATACCTCCAGCATGTAGTACAGGTCAGGTCCGCAGGCGGGAACCTGGTCTTCAGGTAGGCTCTGCAGCCAGAGCTGACGTATGGAGAAGCCGCTGCCCACGAGCGCAGCCACCGTCACAAGGCCTGCCCATATTCGATAGCCGCTGCCCTGAATCGCTGCAGCCAAAGCGAGCAGGCCGGCGACGCCCACCCAGATCCGTTGCATCATGCACAGCGGACAAGGCACCAGGCCCATGCGATGTTCCAGAAAGAACGCTGCGGCGAGCAGCACTGCCGCGGCAACCGCCATGGCGGTGAACAGCGTGCGTGGCGCCAGCAGATTTTCCATAGCTCAGTCCTCCGCGACCCGAACCACGACCTTGCCGATGGCCTGGCGTTCCGTGAGACAGCGAAGCGCCGATGCGTATTCCTCTAAGGCATACACGCGGGATACCTTCGGGTGAATCTTGCCGGCCGTGAACATGGCGCGCAGCTCCTCCCAGTTGCGAGTATTCTCGTCTGGCTCGCGAGTTGCGAAGGAACCGTAGAATACACCGACCACCTGGCAGCCCTTGAGCAGGATAAGGTTGGTCGGGACCTTCGGGATGTCTCCGCCGACGAAGCCGACGATCAGTACCCGGCCCTTCCAGTTGATGCAGCGCATACACTGGTCGAACAGCGGGCCGCCGACGGGATCATAGATGACATCGGCACCGTTACCGTCGGTGAGTGCCTTGACCTTTTCCTTGAGTTCACCGTCGCTGTAGTCGATGCACTGATCTGCACCCGCTGCCTGCGCGGCATCGAGTTTCTCTCTCGAGCTTGCGGCGGCGATCACACGTGCGCCCATGGCGTGGCCGAGTTCCACTGCTGCGAGGCCGACCCCGCCGCCGGCGCCCAGAACGAGGAGGGTCTCGCCCGGCGCGAGCTCAGCGCGCTGTTTGAGTGCGTGGTAGCTCGTACCGTAGGTCGTGCCCCAGGCCGCAGCCGTCACCATGTCCATTCCGTCAGGAATGGGTCGCAGACCCGTAGCGGGCAGGACGATCTGCTCGGCCAAGCCGCCATGGCCGCCGCCGCCGCTGACGCGGTCGCCCACCGCGACGCCGGTCACACCGCTTCCCACTTCGAGTACCGTTCCCGAGAGTTCTCCTCCGGGTGAGAAGGGAAACTCGGGTTTGAACTGGTACTTGCCCTCGATCATCAGACAGTCGGGAAAGTTGATACCTACGGCCTGCACACCGATGCGGACCTGACCCGGACCGCAAGCAGGTTCAGGAACTTCTTCAAGGACTAGTGACTCGGGTGGTCCGTAGGCCTTACAAAGGACGGCTTTCATTGCTGCTCCAGTAAGTGGCGTTAGCCGGAGTCTATCCTGACCGGCGATCCGACTCACGGTCTGCCGCCTGCCGCCAGGCACGCGCATTCGCCTCTAGCATGGGTAAGAGCTCCCTGAACGCCTCTCCCAGGGGCCTCTCGAGCCGGTAAAGCGTCGGCGCCATTTCAGCGAGAGGGTTGGCGCGGCGTGCGCGCCTGGACAGATGCGTCAGCGTCCGCTCGATCGTCGCCCTATCCGCGTATGCCGCCAGCAAATTCACTTCCGTCATGCGGTCGAGGAAGCGCTCTGCTGGATTGGTGAAGTGGGCCCGGCGGGCGTCGAGCTGGCGATAGCAACGTTCTGCGAACGGTGTCAGGGCTTCGCCCTGCCAGTGATCGAAATCCAAGGCCAGATAGTGGTCGAACAGGACATCGAGGGCGACTGGTGCCCAGCGCCGCCATGGCCGTGGAAACAGGCTCACCGCGGCGCGCATGGGCTCGGCTCGGTCGCTCGTTGCGTCGATGTGCCGGTGCAGGGCGATGCCGGCTTCGATCCGCTCGGGTCGCTTGCCTTCGAGCGGCCCGCGAACGAAGTCACCGAGGAAGCCGCCCGTCCTCAGGTCCGCATCCGAGCCGGACAGGAACAGGTGGGCGAGAAAGTTCATGCTGCTGGCGGTGCGCGGCCGGGAAGCAGTTCCTGATCGATGTAGCGACGGCGATAGGTCGCGAAGTCGACTTCGTCCGCGGCTTCGATCTCGACCTGAGCGCGTAATGATGCCGAGCAGGCATCCTCCATACTGGCCATTACTGCGGCATCGAGCGGTCGAGCTCGGAAGTGCTCGGCATGCCGCTCCGACGCCGACATCGCGAATCGGAAGAAGGGAATACCGCTTGAACGCATGGTCTCGAGAATGCGCGCGCTCGGTGTCCGCCCCGGGTCTGCTACGCGTGCAAGCTGCTCGGTCACGGCGTCGCTGCAGGCGGATCCGCCTCTGGCCGCGTCCAGCGCACCGGCGGTCTTGCGGCAGGCTTCGAGGATTTCGCGCGCCCAGTCGTCGCGTGCCCGCAGCCGACCACCATCCTCGAGTTCGAGGCCCGGCTGGCGGCCGCGATTGACGATCCGGCTCTGGTTGCGTCGCAGTGCCAGAAGCTCCTCGGGGCTGTCGGGTGGGCTGTCGCTAAGGAGACAGTGAAGCAGGAAAGCATCGAGAAAGCGGATGCTCGTGGCATCGATTCCGAGCGGCAGGAAAGGATCGAGGTCCATGCAGCGAACTTCGACGTATTCCACGCCGCGCTCGCCGAGCGCATGCAGCGGACGCTCGCCGGGGCGGATGCTGCGCTTGGGGCGGATCGTGCCGTAGAACTCGTTTTCGATCTGCAGCAGGCTGGTCGAGAGCTGCTGGAACTCACCGTCGACTTCGAGGCCGATCCGTTCGTAGGCCGGATACGAGCGCGTCAGGGCATCGCGCAGGGTCAGCGCATACTCCTCCAGGCCGTTGTAGCTCACCTGCAGCTCAGACTGGGCGTCGCTCTGGTAGCCGAGTCCGCCCATGCGCAGGCTGGTGGCGTAGGGCAAGTAGAGACTGCCTTCGTCGAAGGACTCGAGGTCATGATCGCGGCCCGCCAGAAAGGACTTGCATACGGCGGGCGATGCGCCGAACAGATACAGGAGCAGCCAGGAGTGGCGGCGGAAATTGCGGATCAGGGCGAAGTAGGCTTCCGTGCGTAGCGCCTGATTGTCGCCGCCGCGCCCGGTGGTCTCGGCATACCAGGGCCAGAAGTCTTCTGGTAGCGAAAAGTTGTAGTGGATGCCGGAAATCGTCTGCATCAGGCGGCCGTAGCGGTGGCCGAGCCCACGCCGATAGACCGTCTTGGCCATACCGACGTTGGAGCTGCCGAAACTGGCAATAGGAATACCCGCATCGGCTCTCAGTACGCATGGCATGCTGGCCGCCCAGAGAATTTCATCGCCGATGACGGCGTAAATGAAACGGTGAATCTCGTCGAGCTGTTCGAGGCACGCTTCGGTGGTGTCGAACACGCCGGTGATCAGTTCGAGCTGCGCTTCACTGAAGTCGGTGGTGATGTGCGGATGCGTCAGTGCTGAGCCGAGGGCGCGCGGATGTGGGGTCTGCGCGAGCGCGCCGTCCGGCGCGACGCGCAGGCTCTCCTTCTCGATGCCGCGGCGCATGCCGCGAACGGCCGCCGCGCCTGCGTCGGTCGCGAGTGCTTGATAGAGCGCCGAGGATGGTTTCACGAGCGCAGGCACTCCTTCGGACAATCGCCTTCTGTCAGGCACAAGGCCTGCAGTTGGGGGGAGATTATCAGGAAGCCCGAGATGGCGTCAGCGGCGGACGGGCGCATGCGGCGCCCGCTGCGGCCGTCAGTCGCTTCGCGGACCCGCTGCGGCGATCTCCGGTGCTACGTCGAAGCGCTCGAAGTTGGCCACGAACTTTTCGGCCAGCTTGCGTGCCGCGTCGTCGTAGGCGCTCTTGTCGCTCCAGGCCTCGCGCGGATCGAGGTAGGATGAATCTACACCCGGCACCGCGGTCGGAATCTCGAGTCCGAAGCGCTCGAGGGTCCGGGTTTCGACACCCTCCAGAGCCCCGGACTGAATGGCACTGACGACGGCCCGCGTGACCGGGATCGGGAAACGCTTGCCGACACCGTGGCCACCACCCGTCCACCCGGTATTGACCAGATACACCTTCGAGCCGAAGGCCTCCATGCGTTTCATCAGGAGGTCGGCATAGACGCCCGCCGGGCGCGGAAAGAACGGTGCGCCGAAACAGGTGGAGAATGTCGCTCGGTAGGGTTCGGTAGAGCCGACCTCGGTGGAGCCGACGGCGGCCGTGTACCCGGACAGGAAGTGGTAGGCCGCTGCTTCCTTGGTAAGGATGGAAACCGGCGGCAGCACCCCGGAAACGTCGCAGGTCAGGAAGATGATGGCGCGCGGTTCGCCGGCACGGTTTTCCTCTGCGCGCAGGGTGATGTGCTCGCGCGGATAGCAGGCGCGGGTGTTTTCGGTAAGTGAGCTGTCGGCGTAGTCGGGCTCACGCGTATCCGGGTCGATGACCACGTTCTCGACGATGCTGCCGAAGCGGATCGCGTCCCAGATCACCGGTTCGTTCTCTTGGCTGAGATCGATGCACTTGGCGTAGCAGCCGCCTTCGATGTTGAAGACAGAGCCGGGCCCCCAGCCGTGCTCGTCGTCACCGATGAGCAGCCGGTTCGGATCCGCCGACAGCGTCGTCTTGCCAGTCCCGGACAGACCGAAGAACAGGCAGACGTCACCGTCCTCGCCGACGTTCGCGGCACAGTGCATAGGCAGAACGTCTTTTTCCGGGAGCAGAAAGTTCTGCACCGCGAACATGGACTTCTTCATTTCTCCGGCGTAGCGCATGCCCGCGAGCAGGACCTTGCGCTCGGCAAAGTTCAGCATCACGGTGCCGTCGCTGCGGGTGCCATCGCGCTCGGGGTCGCAGACGAATCCCGGGGCGCTGAGAATCTGCCAGCTTTCGCGCGCGGACGGATTGAAGCTCTCCGGGCGGATGAACAGCAGGCGTGCAAACATGTTGTGCCATGCCGTCTCGGTGGTGACCGTGATAGGCAGGTAGTGCTCGGGGTCGGCGCCCACGTGCAGCGAAGAGACGAAGTTGTCGCGCTCGGCCATGTAGGCCTCGACCCGCTGCCACAGGGCGCTGAACACTTCAGGGCTGACCGGGCGGTTGACGGCACCCCAGTCGATGGCGGCGCTCGACCCCGGCTCGTCGACCACGAAACGATCCATCGGCGATCGCCCGGTGCGCTTGCCGGTACGGACCACGAGGGCGCCGTTACTGGCGAACTCGCCCTCACCACGGAGAATGGCCAGTTCCGCCAGATGAGCCACGGCCAGGTCCTGATAGACCGTCCGACGCGGGCGCTTGTCGATGTCCAATGCCATGTTCGATGTCCGTCCCTTCAATGCCCGGGAGAAAACCTCCGGGGCGGTTGCAACCTAACACGGGCCTGCCGAAGAACACACCGCGCGAGGCGTGGATGCAGGTGCTGCTCCGACAAGCGTTTCGCGACTCGAGGCAGGCGGTCTGCGCGCAGGAGTGCGCCCGCAAAAGGGCCGCGAATTATGCCAGACCGAACACACCCGCGCGACCGGATCAATGCACCTGATCGTCACCCGGAGCCGCTGCGGCGTGCACGGCGGCCACGTCGACTCGATCGAATCGATATACGCTATGGCAGAACTGGCACTCCATGCGGATTTCCCCCTGCTCATCGAGGATGTCCTCGAGCTCGGTGAGCGGCATGGCACGCAGCGCCTCGCGGGTGCGGTCACGGCTGCAGGAGCATGCGAACTCCAGACTCTGCGGGCGCTGCAAGGCCACTGTTTCTTCGAAGAAAAGGCGGCTCAGCAGGCGCTCCCCGGGAAGGTTCCGGAGTTCGGTTTCGCTTACAGTGTCCGCCAGCAGCGTGATGCGCCCGAAGTCTTCCTCCCGCCGTCGTTCACCGTGGTCATGGTGAGCGAGCTCCGGTGGCAGGGCCTGAATCAGCATGCCGGCGCTGCGATCGCCCTCGGTGGACAGCCAGATCCGGGTGGGAATCTGCTCGCTCTGGGCGAAGTAACCCTCGAGCGCCTCGGCGATGCTGCTGCCATCGAGCGGCACGATGCCCTGGTACGGCTCACCGATCCGGTCGCCGAGCTCGGGCCGGATGGTGATGGTAACGAGGCCCTTGCCGAGGATGCCCGTGCCCGGCGCTGCCTCGAGGGCTTCCGCGTCGCGGATGCGGGCGATACCACGGAGCTGTGAACGGTCACGGCATTCGGCCATGACGGCGGCCAGCGGTCCGTCGCCCGTGGCCTGAACGGTTATCGTCCCCTGGACCTTGACGATGCTGGCGAGCAGCGCGGTGGCGGTGAGCAGCTCGCCGAGCAGGCGCTCGACCGGCTCGGGATAGCGATGCGCACTGCGTACCGAGGCCCAGGCAGAATCGAGTCGTGCCAGCGCGCCGCGGATGTCGAGCTCCTCGAACAGGAAGCGCTGCAGACGGTCCTCATCGGCGTTGGCGGGTGGCGAAGTTGCAGGGTTCATGATGCGTTCGGGTGTCCTTTCCGGAGATGATCGAAGAGCCAGCCGTGCCGCGGGTGGCCGCGCTAGCCGCCGCGCTAGCCGCCGCGCTAGCCGCCGCGCTAGGCGCCCCGCTAGCCGCCGCGCTTTACACGCTCGAGGGCGCGGCGGTCGCGACGGTCGGGTCGCTGCTGCGGCAATTGCATGGCCTCACGCTGGGCTCGGCGACGGGCTGCCGCTTCAGTGCGTGCCGTCAGGCTGGCTTCGGTTTCCCGATACAAGCCGGCAGCCTCGGGCGCGCCGCGGCGTTCCTCCGAAAGGGCAATGACTTCCAGGGTGAATTCGTCGTCACCGCGCCTCACTCGGAGCATGCTGCCCACGCCGATTTCTTTCGCTGGCTTCGCCCGCTGCCCGTCCGCCTGCACCTTGCCGCCAACGATTGCGGCCTTGGCCTTGGCGCGGGTGCGGAAGAGGCGCGCGGCCCATAGCCACTTATCCAAGCGCACCCGCTCCAGCGTTGCCGTCTCGGAGCCCATCAGCAGGCCTCGCGCGCCAGCGGCGCGATGGGCTGCAGCAGGGCGAAATCCTCCAGTGCGCGGTACCGCGCGCTTTCCAAGCGCTCGCCGCCGGAGTCGGGCTCGGCAACGGCGAGGAGGTGCGCGATGCCGAATGCTTCGGCCGCAGTCAGCGCATCGATGTTGTCGTCCACCAGCAGGGTCTTCGCAGGATCGAACCGGAGCCGTTGGTGAACCGTGGACCAGAACCGCTCTTCCTCCTTCGGCAGGCGGTGATCGTGCGCACTTTCGACCGCATCCACGAGATCGATGATGCCCGTGTGGCGATGTTTGAGATCCAGGCTGGCGCGATGGGCGTTCGTCACGATGACCGCACGGCGCCCGGACTGCCGCACTGCGGCAAGAAATTCGCGAGCATTCCGGCGGTACTCGATCAGGTGGACCAGATCATCCTTCAAGCGCACGATGTCGAGACCTGTCTGCTCGCTCCACCAGTCGAGACAGTAGAACTCGAGCTTGCGCCGGCTGACGTCGAACAGCGCCTCGAGCCTCGCCTGCGCCACGGTAGGTTCAAGGCCGTGGTGGGCGGCGAAGTGCGTTGGCAGATGCTTGAGCCAGAATTGCGAGTCGAAGCGCAGATCGAGCAGCGTGCCGTCCATGTCCAGCAGGACGGTCTCGATCCGGTGCCAGTCCAGCATGAAGCCATCCGGGCGTTGCGGTATCAGCTACTCCTTATAATGGCCACCTCGACCGGCTTCAAGGAGGGATGGATGAACGGAGAGGACGAGCAGGATCCGCGGCCGCAGATCCTGGCGCGGCGCGAGGTGGCGAGGAGCCGGCTGTTCCGTATCGAGGAGCTCGACCTGCGCTTCCGCAACGGAGTCGAACGCACCTACGAGCGGCTGCCGGGAACCGGCCACCGTGCCGTGATGGTCGTGGCCGTCGACGAGGCTGGGGAGGTTCTGCTGATCCGTGAATACATGGCCGGATTTCATACCTACCAGCTCACCCTGCCCAAGGGGGCTGCGGACCCCGGGGAGAGCCTGGAGGAAGCCGCGAACCGCGAGCTCAAGGAGGAGGCTGGCTTTGGTGCGCGTCGCATCGAACTGCTCAAGGAGCTGTCGGTGGCGCCTGGCCACATGGGTTTCACCCAGACCGTCGCGCTGGCGACGGATCTCTATCCCGAGCGCCTGCCTGGTGACGAGCCCGAGCCGCTCGAGGTTCAGAGCTGGCCTCTGGCGCGGATCGATGCGCTGTTCCAGCGCGAGGACTTCAGCGAGGCGCGCGCCATTGCTGCACTGCATCTGGCGCGCATGCGGCTTGGGTCGACGCCGGCATGACTGCTGAGCGCGAAACGCTCGATCTTCTCGCGGTTGCCGAGGACGCGGCAGCTGCAGCCTGTTCGGTGATCATGCAGTGGTATCAAGCCGCGGATCCCGGCGCGCGCAGCAAGGCCGATGCCTCCCCTCTTACCGAAGCGGATCTTGCCGCCCACGAGCTCATCTCCTCGAGGCTGCGCGCGGCGACGCCGGAGATTCCGCTGCTATCCGAGGAAGGGCGCCACGCTCCGGCGTCGGAGCGGCGGCTCTGGCGGCGCTGCTGGCTGGTGGACCCGCTGGACGGGACGCGCGAATTCCTCGCGAGGAACGATGAGTTCACGGTAAACATCGCGCTGATCGAGGGCGGTCGCCCGCTGCTGGGCGTCGTCGCTGTTCCGGCCCGCGGGGAGGTGCACAGCGGCGTGGTGCCGGCGCAGCGGGCCGAGACCTGGCGCCTCGACGACGGGGAGCGCCGACCGCTGCGCTGTCGTCCGTTTGTGGCCGAGCAGGCGGTCATCGTTGCCTCTCGCAGCCACCGTGGCCCTGAGCAGGAGGCGATCGTCACGGACCTCAAAACGCGCTTTCCGGACCTCAAGGAACGTCCAGCCGGGAGTGCCCTGAAGCTGGTCGAAGTGGCGGCGGGGCGGGCGGATGGCTACCCGCGCCACGGGCCCACTTCGGAATGGGACATCGCGGCTGGTGAGGCAGTGGTTCTGGCGGCCGGCGGGGCTTTGTGTACCTGGAGCGGCGCACCGCTGCGCTATAACAAGCCTGACACGCTCATGAACCCGGACTTCTTTGCAGTCGCGGATCCGAACGGTGCGCTCGCGCAGGCGCTCCGGGAGCTCGGCGCCGGGACACCCTGAACTGTCGCCTACCCCGCTTGCCCGGCGTTCGGCCGGGTCGGATACTGGTTGGGGCGACCAGATGTCGGCGACCCGGTTCGGAGGTTGATGTGCCACCCGTCCCTGACAGCGCCACGAGCGCAACCGGCGTGCTGCCGCGCTACCTTGCAGAGGTGGCTCGGGATCGGCTGCTGAGCGCGACCGAGGAGCGGGCCCTGGCTGCGGAGCTGGATGCGGCCCGCGCGGCCTGGGCGCGCCGCGTGGCGGCGATTCCTGGAGGCCTGGAGACGATTCTCGGTGAAGTGGAGCGACGGCTTGCTGGAGGTGGTCGCCTCGGCGAATTCGTCGACGGGGTCTGCACCGGGGATGCAGAGGACGGGCTAGCCCATCAGGACGCTGACGGACTCGACGAGCGCGCGCTGACCCGGCTTCTGGCGTGGGAGCAGCGTGCCCGGCAGGCGCGTGGTGCGGACCGGATCCGTGCCCGCGAAGGCGTCCTGCGGCAATTCGAGGCTCTGCGCTGGCGTCCCGCGGCGACGCGGGGTGTCGTGCTGCCGTTTCTGGCGGGCGTCACCGAACTGCGTGACATCGATCGCTCCCTGCGTCAGCTCTGCCGCTTTGGTGGCGGCCTCGGTGCGCAGCGACTGGAGGCGGTTGCGCCCGGAGGTATCACCCGCAGTCGGTTCTCGCAGTGGCAGCAGGCGGGTTTGCTTGACGACGAGCTCGCGCGGGGACTCACCGGCCAGCTCGACCGCTTCTGGCTGCGCAGCGATGCGCTGACGGAGACGCTCGGCGTCGATGCGGAGGCAGCTTGCGCGCTCGGTGCCGAGCTCGAAGCGAGTCGTGGGCGCATGCGGCGGCTGAGCGAGCGCATGGTACGGGCCAATTTGCGCCTGGTAATTTTCATTGCCAGGGACTATCAGCGCCGCGGCGTTGCGCTCGAGGATCTCATTCAGGAGGGGAACCTGGGCCTGCTGCGGGCAGTGGACCGATTCGATCATCGTCGCGGCCATCGCTTCTCCACCTACGCGACATGGTGGATTCGCCAGGCTGTCGTTCGCGCGGTGGCGGATCAGGGGCGCACGATCCGCTTGCCGCTAGCGCTGGCTGCGCTGGTGGCCCGGGTGCGGGGTGTTACCGGTCGTTTCCTTACCCAGCACGGCAGGGAGCCGACCCTGGATGAGCTGCTGGCGTTCGAGCTGGCGGCGCCTGAACGCGTGCGTGAGGCGCTCGAGTGGGTCCCGGAGCCGCTGGCCTTCGATGCTCCGGTTTCGGGGGACGGCGATGCGGTGTTGCTCGACCTCACGCCGGGTCCGGCGCTGCGCCAACCGGAGGAGCAGGCGATGGCAGGGCAGCTCCGGCGCGCTGCCGTGCGCGCCCTCGATCGACTCGAACCGCGTGCAGCAACCGTGCTCCGGATGCGCTTCGGTATTGACACCGGGCGCGAGCACACGCTCGCGGAAGTGGGCGCCGCGCTCGGCGTTTCAGGTGAGCGCGTGCGGCAGATCGAACGGTCGGCGCTTGCCGACCTGCGCACGGTCATCGCTGATCCGCAAGCGCTGTTCGATCCCGATTGAGGCGTCCGCGACGGGTCAGACGATCTCGACCAGTTCGATCTCAAAAGTCAGGTCGCGTCCGGCCAGGGGGTGGTTGGCATCCAGCTTGACCGAATCATCCGCCAGTGCCGCCACGTGGACGACGAAGGGCTGATCGTTCTCATCCTTGACCTGCAGCGCCTGGCCCACCTGCAGATCGAGGTCACCCGGCAGCTGGGTGCGATCTACGTCCACGACCAGCTCGTCACGGCGCGGCCCATAAGCTTCGGCTGCCACGATCGTGGTTGTCGTAGCATCCCCTACCGTCATACCGACGACGGCGCTCTCAAAGCCCGGAATGACTTGCCCCGAGCCGACTTGGAATTCCAGTGGGTCGCGGTCTCGTGAAGAGTCGAACTCCGTACCATCGTCCAGCTGTCCGGAATAATGCACCCGAACCGTGTCACCCTGTTTGGCTTCTGTCATGGATCATGATCTCCTGAAAGCATTCGCAAGAGTGTCGCACGCGATGACCAAGATCCTCAAAGTGGGTGCCTGGCGACAGGGCGCGCTATGATGCGCATGCGGGCGCCAGCAAGGATCGGTCATGAACGCTAACGTCGACGATAGCGGGCCCGCAGCAGCTCTCTCCGCCTTTCTCCGCCAGCATCCGAAGCTGCTGCTCCTGACCGGCGCGGGCTGCAGCACCGAATCCGGAATCCCTGATTACCGCGATGTCGATGGTGCCTGGAAACGTCCCCAGCCCGTGCAGTTCCAGGATTTCATGCGCAGCGAACATGCGCGCAGACGCTATTGGGCTCGCAGCATGCTCGGTTATCCGCTGATGGCCGCAGCGCAGCCGAACGCCGCGCACCGTTGGCTTGCCGATCTCGAGCGGCAGGGCCGCGTGGAACTGCTGATCACCCAGAACGTTGATGGGCTGCACCAGCAGGCTGGACAGCGCGCTGTCGTCGATCTCCACGGGCGTATCGCTCAGGTGTTGTGTACGGCTTGCGGCGTGCGTCTGTCGCGGGACCTGCTCCAGACCCGTGTGGAGTCGTTGAATCCCTGGATCCGTGAACTCGGTGCTGCAATCGGTCCGGACGGTGACGCAGACATCGAGCACGTGTCCCTCGAAAGTTTCCGGGTGCCCGCTTGCGATGTCTGCGGCGGCATCCTCAAGCCCGATGTGGTGTTCTTCGGGGAGAACGTGCCCCGGCAGCGCGTCGAGCGCAGCATGGCGGCGCTAGAGCAGGTGGATGCCTTATTGGTGATGGGCTCCTCCCTGAAGCTCTTCTCCGGCTACCGGTTCTGCCGTGAGGCCAAGCGTCTGGGCTTGCCGATGGCGGCCGTCAATCTTGGCAGGACCCGGATCGATGACATGCTCGACGTCAAGGTAGAGGCACCCTGTGGGGAGCTTTGCGCGACGATGCTTTCCGGGGTGTATGGCGCAGGCGGAAGCAGCGGCGATTACTGTGCGGCGTAGTAGCGTGAAAGCAGATCCATGTCGCTTCTGCTGAGTTGCTGCGCCTGCTCGTACATGATCACGTTCACTCGCTCGCCTGAGCGGTACTTCACCAGTTGTTCGAACATGTAGTGCGCGTGCTGGCCATTGAGGTTCGGAAACGTCGGGCCGGTGCCGCGCCCATTGAGGCCATGGCACGCTACACAACCTGTCTCCTGCGCCAGCGCGGCTCCGCGTGAGATGTCTGCGGGGCGGTCGCACCCCGAGAGCATCAGGCTCGCTGCCGCCAGGGTGCAAAGGACGATTCGATGTCCAAGGGTCATTCCGGCCGTCCTCACAGGCGCTGCTCGGAGAAGTAAGCGGCGAGATCTCGCTTCATCTCCGCCGTGAGCGGGCGTGCGTGCCCGTTCATCTCGTTGAAGGGCTCGATCTCAGCCTGGAAGTATTCCAGGCGATCGATGATGTAGAGAGGCTGCTGCCCGGCCAGTCTGGGGTAGCGCGGATCTTTGGTCCGGCCCTCCACGCCATGGCATGTCATGCAGCGGTACTGCCACGCCAGTTCGCGCCCGCGTTCGCTGTCTCCGGCGATCGAAACCAGCGGCAGGAGCATGAGGCAGACAAGCAAATGGAGGCGTAACGCGGGCATGCGGGGGCTCAGTCGATGAGTCAGAGCGCGACATTTTAGGGCCGGGGCCGGGAACTGCAAGCAGAATCGACTCCGCGGCCGTTAGCCCGTTTTTTGTCGACGCAAACGCGCGTCAAGGGTCCGTGAACGTATTGATGTAAGCCACCACGTCGAGGACCGCTTGCTCATCAACCAGTGGTCCGATCATCGCGACCATCTGCTGGCCGTAGACATCTTCGGAGGCGTAGCCGCGTTGCTGATAGCGGTAGAGATTCAGCTGCCGGGCCAGGTACCAGTCGTTCTGACCTGCGAGCGCCGGCGCGCCCAGACTGCGATTGCCCTCACCGGACACTCCGTGACAGGTTGCGCAGAGCGTGTAGTGCTGCCTGCCGCGCGTGGCGTCTCCGGTCAAAGTCGGTTGCGGAATGATTGCCGGCAGGTCAGCGAAGTAGGTGGCGATCGGACCCACCATGTCCTCATCGAGCATCACCGCCATGGGGTGCATTTCCCGCCCCTGGTCGTCCTCCGGGTGCGTTCCCCGCCATCCCGCTCGGAAAGCATTGAGCTGGCGCTCCAGGTACCAGTCTTCTATGCCCCCGATCCGAGGCGCGGCCACCGGCTCGTTTCCGCGTCCATCTGTGCCATGGCAGAGCATGCAGTCGGCGACGACGTCGGCGGGCGGTGACCCGTGAGCATTGTTCCAGAGCAGCCACACGCAGCAAATCGCCAAAATAGTGCGGATCACGGTTCGAGAGTCTCCAGAAATCGGTACATCGGGTTTTAGAGGCACGCTTCGTGCCAGCGCGAACGGTCCCGAAGTCTGTGTCGGGCATACATAATTGTTTCAAGAGTATGCCACATTGGTATGCATTGAGTTTCGCTGTGCGTGCTTTTGGTGCCTGGGTTTGGTTTTGGCGCCCTACGGCCGAATCCTAGAATAGCCAACTTGTCCGCTCTCTCGCCCCCTAGATGTCGTAGAGGCATCGTCTAAGTGGCTGAAGTTTCATGCTTCGAATGCTTTCCGTTGGGTTGACACTCAGGTATGGCCCAAATCTTGCGGAGGACCGTTTGGTCGATGCCGGTGACCGGTCGTCGATTTAGCCAACGCTCGGACCGGTTTCCTCCGGCCCGGTAAATCGAATGCGAAGCGGAGCAAATAGATCATGAGACACTGGATTCACACCACGCCGCTGGGGGCGGCCTGTGTTCTCGGAATGGCCGTCGCCGCCGCCGGGCCGCGGCCGGCGGTTGCGCAGGATGCCTCCGCCGCGGGGCAGACCACCATCGAGGAACTGGTCGTCCTCGGCTCTCGGGGCGCCCCTCGTGCCGCGATGGACACACCGGTTCCGGTGGACGTTTTCAGCTCCGAGGCCATCGAGAGCGTCGCTTCGTCCGACATGGTGGACGTGATCGGGCAACTGGTTCCCTCTTTCAACGTCAGTCGCCAGCCCATTTCAGACGGCGCGTCATTTGTCCGGCCCATCCAACTCCGGGGCCTCGATACTCACCACACGCTCGTGCTCGTCAACGGCCAGCGGCGGCACCGTTCGGCGCTGTTGCAGCTTGGGGGTTTTGGGGCTCACGGTCCCGACGTCGGTACCATTCCCAGCAGTGCGGTCGCGAACGTAGAAGTCTTGAGGGATGGCGCTGCCGCCCAGTACGGCACCGACGCCATTGCGGGCGTACTTAATTTCAATCTTAAGGAGATACGCGAGGGCGGCGACGTGTCCGTCCGCTTCGGTGAGTACGATGCCGGTGATGGCCGCGAGCTCATCATCGATGGCGCCTTCGGGCTCCCGCTCGGCCGCGATGGCTTTCTGACCATCAGCGGTCAGTACGCTGACGTGGATGCGACCAGCCGGTCGGTGCTCTACAACCTGCCCGGCCCCGATGGCCGTATTCCCTCGGAGATCTTTGCCGACGACCTCGCTGGCGGCACGGTTATCAATGGCGCCAACTTCTTCGGTCCGGACAACCTGACGATCACCCGGAATGAAGCTGGGGAAGTCCTGGACATCCAGATGGGTCCGGACGGCGTTCCCGATGACCTGGACAATCGTTTCGTGGAGTTCTACCCCACGGTGAATGGACCAGGCCCGTTCAGCGATGTTGAACAGCCCTGGGGGCAGCCGGCGCGCGACCAATGGATGCTGTTCTTCAACGCCGGGCTTCCGATCAACGAGCAGCTCGAACTGTATGCTTTCGGCAACTACAGCGAGAAAGATCAGATCAGCGGCTTCTTCCATCGGCGGACCGACGTGCCGCAGCTGCGACCGGTGCGCCTCGAGGATGGAACGCTCTACAACCCGCGTGACGAACTCTATCCCGCGGGCTTCACGCCGCAGTTCGGAGCTGACGTTGCTGATCTGAGCCTTGCCTTCGGCGGGCGGGGAGATCTCGACAACGGCTTGGCCTATGATGTTTCCGCCTTCTACGGCCGCAACAAAATCGACTACGTCATCCTCAACACGATGAATCCGTCGATGGGCCCGGATACCCCCACCGAGTTTTCACCCGGAACGCTCAAGAACGAAGAGTGGTCCCTTAACGCCAACTTCGTCACGACTTTCGACGCCGGTTTGGCCTCTCCGGTCACGCTCGCCTTTGGTGGCGAATACCGGGAAGAGAAGTACACCCTCGGGCTCGGAGACGAGGCCTCCTTCACGGTCGGCCCGTTCGCGTTCCCGGATCCCTTCGGTCTCTGTGAGGATCCTACCCAAGCGCGTCCTGAGCTGGTCGACTTCATCGCCGCCGGTTGCGAGGCAGGGACCGATCCGGCGCTGAATGCTCTGCCGGTGGGTTCGAATGGTTTCCCTGGCTATTCGCCTCAGGTGGCAGGTAGCGAGGATCGGAACAGCTGGGCGATCTATACTGAGCTGGAGGCAGATATCACCCCGGATTGGCTGGTCAACGCGGCTCTGCGGTACGAGGACTATTCCGACTTCGGCGACGTCGCGATCTGGAAGCTGGCTACGCGTTACTCGCTCACGCCCAACATCAATCTGCGGGGCTCCGTCGGAACCGGCTTCCGCGCGCCGACGATCGGGCAGATCGCGACCACCAACGTTTCGACCCGGATTGCGCCGGATGGCTTTCCGGTCGCAGAGGGCGTCTTCCCTTCCACGTCGGCAGCAGCAGGGCTCTTCGGCGGGGACGTTCTGGACGCGGAAGACTCGTTCTCCTACACCCTCGGTCTCACCGCGTCACCACTGGATTCGCTTACGTTGACGTTGGACTACTACTACATCGAGCTGGATGACCGCATCGTGCTGTCCTCAGCGTTCACCGTGGGGCCTGAAGAAGTGGCGCAACTCGAAGCGCTCGGCGTCGAGGGTGCCAACACCATCGGTCAGGTTCGCTTCTTCACCAATGACGTGGACAGTGAGACCTGGGGCGTTGATTTCGTCGCGGATTATGCGTTGGAGTCGGATTTCGGTACCACGCGTTTCGGTGCCGCGGTCAACTACAACAAGACCAAGATCACGCGTGCGGGCGACTTCATCAGTGCCCAGGACCAGTTCAACCGAGAGAAGGCGCAGCCCAGAACCCGTGGCAATATTACGGTGCGCCACGCCTGGAATGACTTCGATGTCATGGCCAGGGCGCGTTACTACGCAAGCTACACCCGCGCAGAAAACGCCGCTTTGAGCAACATTCAGGACTTCAGCTCGAAGACCTTCTTTGACTTGGAGGCAAGCTATAACTTCATGGAGAACTATCGCGTTACGCTGGGAGCTCAGAACATCTTTGATACGTTCCCGACGCGTACGCAGTTTCAGTGCTGTGGCCGCGCTTACGACTCGGCCTCAATTGTTCCCTGGCAGGGTGCGTTCTATTACCTGCGCGCCAGTGCCAGCTTCTGAAGTTGTGCTTACGGCGTGGGGCGCTTAGTGCCCCACGCTGCTCACCTGAACACGTCCCCGATTTGAAACGCCTGCTTCTGCAGGCGTTTTTTTTGCATCCTCGATTGGTATGGGCGTGCCGGTTCGCCCTCATGTTCGACGAGTGCAGGAAACGCCTACGCTTGGCGATTGGCCAAACGTAGGCCGTTATCCTCTTCTGGGTGCAGCGTTGCGGGGAGAGGTTGGGTGTCGCGTTCAGCGGCGAACGAAGATCGCTTCAATCTCCACCAGCATGCCCGGAGCGACCAGGTCGGCCACGCCGACGGTCGAGCGTGCCGGAAGATTCATGCGGCCAGCTTCTTCGCCGAAGTACTCCCGGTATGCTTCCATGAAACCAGCGAAGTCCATGCGATCGTCGTTCTGGGGATCGGGAACCAGAAACACGGTCATCTTGATGATGTCGTCGAGGCTCAGGCCCAGGTCGTCCAGAGACTCCACAAGACGGTCCATGACGGTGATGGTCTGGGCGCGGGTGTCGCCCCAGTACTCGCGACTGAACTGGGGCGCATTGGGGTTGATCGGTCGGGGCACGAGGCCGCTATGCCAGACTAGGCTGGAGCCCGCGGGAATTTCCACTGCTCTTGCAATCGGGAAGTCGCTACCTATGAGGTCGTGTTGAATGCGCGTTTCGCGCTCCTCCTCTTCGAGCTGGGCAGGTCCGATGGAGGTAACGACCAGCGGACCGGTTAGTGTGCCGCGAAGATGAATCTCCTGATTGGCTGCAGTTGCCGAAGTGAAGCCGATACCGGCTGTCAGCATGATTGCCGTGGTTAGGGCGCGACGTGGTCGCTGCATGGCTGTGCTCCTTGCCTGGCTGGGTTGGAATGGAAGGGGTACTGTTTCAGCTGCGCACGCTGAATTGTGCGAGTTCGCTCTGGACTCGGCGATCGATGTCCGCAAGCGCGTAATGGGCCGATCGTATCGCACCCTCCTGCCATCCTGGGTGGTAGCTGATCTGATCACCCACCATGTAGTGGTGACCGGCCGGCTGCTGAAGGCGCGTGTAGTGCACTCGGCGGTCTTCGGGGCGCCAGCGCGCCGAGCAGCCGAGCATGTGGTTCATCCTGTGCCAGGGGACGCTGACACCGTTCTCGATGAATTTGCCGTAACCTGGATGGATGCGCTCCCCCTGCTGGATGGCAAGGTCGATCCGTGCCTGAGGCGAGAGATTGGCAAACTTTTCGCCGCCCGCATCACCGAAGGTGTAAGCACCCAGCAGGATCCCTTTGCGGGTGTGAAAGCCTACCGGGGGATACCAGATCTGGGTGATGTCCTGGCTGGTCCATGAAATCCCGCCATATATGCGATCCGCTTCCCAGAAGCGTTCTCGCGCCTGCAAGCCGATCTTGAACAGCTTGCCGCGCCGGATGACGCGCATGGCATCGACGTAGTCGCGCGGGAAGTTGTGGTCCAAGCCCGCCGTCAGGTGGGTCGGAATGCTGTTGATGCAGTAATCGGCATGGATTCGCCGCTCCTCGCCGTCGACGACGTAGCTGACGTCCACGCCCCCGTCGCGCAGGTGAATTCGGCGCACGATCGCGCGGAGCGTCACCAACCGCGACACGCGGCGCATGAACCCGTCGATGATCGCATCCATGCCGCCAACCGGCTGCATCATCGTAGCGGCCTGGTCATTGCCTTCTGCCCAGTGCATCTGGAAGCGCCAGAAGTCGCTATTGAGGAGTTCCGAGAAGTCGAACGGCTCCTTGAGCTGCCCAGGGGTGAGGAAGCCGCCGTTACGGTAGCCGGCCCGGCGCGACCCAACGTAGAAGTGGTTGCTGTCGAGATCGCCGAAGGCTCGAACGAAGCCCAACAATCGCTCCGCATCGAAATCATTGAAGGGCTGGGACAGCTGATCGTCGAGCACCGATTTGGCGAGAAGTTCGCTCATGAATCCGCGCGCATCGGTGATGAACTCGCGCGCCCGAACGGGTCTCCCCTCGAACATGCGATCGTCGTGGACGTAGGCATTGCGGTTGTCGTTGACGAATACTTCCAGGGGCACCGCCAGTTCCCGGCAGTACTGCAGCAAGGCGACGTGGTCGGCGGGAATTCTTGCTGCGCCTGCGTTGAAGTAGAGGGCCGGGTCATCGTCGAACTGACAGAGTTGGCGGTTGCCGACCTCGTCGACGATGTC
>SLQW01000199.1 GCA_007131295.1 Pseudomonadales bacterium
TGCATCCGCTCGAGATAGGTCTCCGCCAGCTCGCTGTCCTCTTCCCAGCCCTCGGTATCGAACACGTTGCCGGGCACGCCAGTACCATAGCCTCCCGATTCCCCCGAGAAGATGCGGATCGAAGCGAGCCGGCGCGCGGATTCGGCGTCGGTACCGTTCCCAGCCAGCCGCCCTGCAAGGGCGCGGGTCGCGCGGGCGACCGGGTTGTCCGGCGCATCGTGCTCGCTGAGTGCCGCGATGCCCTCTGCAAAGCGTTCGATGAAGTGCGGAAACTGGTCGCGGTAGACCCCCGTGACCGAAACGACCACGTCGACGCGCGGGCGACCGAGCTCGTCATCAGGAATCATCGCGAGGCCGTTTAGCCGTCCGGCGCTGTCCCATTGCGGCCGCAGTCCGAGCAGCTTGAGCATCTGCGCCTCCATCACGCCCTGGTGGCGCATTGCCTCCGAGGACCACAGCGAGAACGCAAGACGCGTCGGGTAACGCCCGTGACGGTCGTAGTGCGTCTGGACGAGATCCTCGGCCATTTCGCGGCCCACCTCCCACGCACGCTCAGTCGGCAGCCGTGCGGGGTCGAAGCCGAACAGGTTGCGGCCCGTCGGCAGCACATCCGGGTTGCGGATGGGGTCACCGCCGACGGTTGGTGGAACAAACCCGCCTTCCAGCGCCAGCAGCAACCCTGCGATTTCGCGGTGCTCGACGAGTGCGTGGTCCCAAGCGAGGGCCTGTTCGGCAAACGCGCGCAGCACGGGGTCTTCGACTCTTTCGGGCGACTCGCCGTCAAGCAGAAACCGCGCGAGGAATCGATACGGTTCACTCTGGTCGAGGTTTCGATAATCGTCGACGAACAGCTCATCTGGCTCGTCGAGATCGAGCGCGTCATAAAACGCGCTGCCAAGCATCTGCATGACGGTGCTGACACGATGCCCTGGCTCGGGGTGGCCGCCAAAAACGTGCAGCCCCAAAGGCTGACTATCGGCGGCCAGCTCGTGCAGATAATCGTGCAGCACTCGCTCGAACGCCCGGAAGTCCGCGGCCATCTCGTCACGATCCCAACCGAGGTCGCGATACAGGTTTTCACCAGCAATACGCTCGATGACCTCTGCTTCCACGCGATCACGCACCGGGCCCTCGTCGAGCATCTCCCAGTCGTGGATCAGCTCATGAATCCCATAGAGTTCGCCATGCAATCCGGCGGGCGCAAAGGGCGGCGGCTGGTGCGTGATTGTCACGGCGCGGCCGCGGCGCTTAGCCTGCAGCGCCTCACCGATGTTGTCGCTGATGTAGGGGTAGACCACGGCCAGATCACCGAGCGCCAGCAGCGCATCGTCGTAGGCCCACAGGCCACGCTCCTTGCCCGGCAGGAACTC
This sequence comes from Pseudomonadales bacterium, assembly GCA_007131295.1. Classification (GTDB taxonomy): domain Bacteria; phylum Pseudomonadota; class Gammaproteobacteria; order Pseudomonadales; family Azotimanducaceae; genus SLTB01. The sequence continues at coordinate 1,371 of SLQW01000199.1, forward strand.
CTGTGTGCCATGCGTTCCGAAGTGAATCAGCGCATCGGCCTCATGGTGCTCTCGTACGTAGAGGTACGTAGCCAGATACGCGTGTCCTGGTGGGACCGTTCCGTCATGGAGATTGCCACCGCTGCGAGCCGGCTGCGGCAAGACCAGCATCGCCCCGGAGCGCATCGAAGGCACGAGGAAGACAGGCTCACCGTCCTCTCCGGTCACCACCATTGGGTCATTTCCCGGTGCGCCGTGATAATCGAGCAGCCGTTCACGAGCTGCCGCGGGCACGGACTCTAGCCAGTCCTCGTAGTCGGCCACAGGCAGCGTTCCCCAATGCTCGTGCTCTCCCTTCCAGCGTGCTGCGGACTCACGTCCCTGCCAGGGATCAAGCAGGGTCGGTAAGACTTCCTCGAGCGTATCGGCGGCGACGGGATCGACGCGGTAGCCGCGTTCGGCGAGCTCATCGAGCAGGCGCTCGAGCGAACGCGGCACGTTGAGATTCGATGCGGAAACGCCACGCTCACCAGGTGGATAGCTCCAGAACATCAGCGCGAGGCGCTTCGATGCATTGGGCGTGCGCCGAAGCTGCGACAGACGAATCGCACGATCGAGGAACGCATTTGCCTGCTCTTCGATCAGCCCGAGATCGCCGTTGTCCATCGCGGCGATCACCATGGCATCCTGCGCGCCCATCTGCTCCGGTATCGCCAGGAACGCGGGCAGCGAGCGCATCGGGATACCAGTCGTGTCCGCGCGCCAGTCGGCCACGTCACCGTCGCGATAGGTAAACGCCTGCAGCAGCGGGACGTTCAGCGCCGCAAGCTCTCGCGGGCGGTCCTCGACGCCGAACATGTGAGTCATGTTGACGACGACATCGACATGCACGCCGTCGTCATCAGCGACCATCCTCGAGATACCTTCGGGATCGCGGCCACCGTAGTAGAAAATCCACGGAACGGCGCCGCGGGCCTCGATCCGCTCGACCAACGCATCGAGCATAGCCGTCTGCTCGTTGCCGATGTCGTTCTGCGACATCACTATACCGATGACGCCTGTCGCTTCGTCTAACGAACGCCCATTGCTGCCAAGCCACTTTCGGTACTCGGAAGGCGTAGCCACCACCATCGATTCGAGTTCCGGATGGTAGATGCCGTGGCTGGGGAACTCGAATGGCGGCTCCACCTCACCCTGCGCCCTGCCGACGACTTCGACGTTCCAGAAGCGCAGCATCCGAGCGAAATTCACTCGGGTACCGTTGAGGTAGTAGCGTCCGAGCATCCGGGCATGCTCATCGTCGAGCGCCTGGGCAGCGTGGCGCCCCCCGCCAACCTCCACACGCGGCCCGGAGTGGTCTGCGAGAACCGACTCGAAGATCTGTTGGATGCGCGCATAATCGTTCGGACGGGGTGCATCGATAAGAACCAGTTCTGCCCCGGACAGCGCTCTGGCGACCTCGGCCGGTGCAGCCTCACCAGCACGATAGGCCGCGATCGAAAGCTGCTCGGCGGCGGCCGCCTCGGCGAATGCATCGAACTTCGCATCGAGCACGAAGTCTGTTGTCAAAATGACAATGTCTGCCCCTTCATGCACCTCGTCAGCGCCAGCGTGCAGCGCGGCACCTGCGACGAAGACCGCTGCCAGCAGCATGCGCATCAGCCCGTTGATGGCTGCGTCGACCATTGTCCACATCAGAACCGGAATTCCCCACCAACATGGACGAAACGCGCCCGTTCTTCGAAGTCGAAAGCGTCGGAGCGGTCGGCAAGTCGTTCGTTGGTGATATTTTCGACCCCGGCTCGAAGGGTGAACTGCTCGTTCAGATCGAATGCGGCGCCAGCGTGCCAGAGGATGTAGTTCGGCAAATCGAGTCGCTGGCCTTGAGCCAAGCGAGTCTGGCTACCGATGCGCTGCATGCGCGTGTGCGCTGACCACCGGCCGTTCTGCCAACCCAGGCGGGCATTGAACGAATGCTGCGGGCGCTCGGCCAGACGCGCTTTCGTCGACCGATCCCGCGCATCCAGATAGGTGTAGTTGGCGCTGAAGTCGAAGTTGCGCCCAAGGTCGAAGCCTATTCCAGTCTCAATTCCGCGAATACGCGCCTCGGCGACATTGACGTAGGTTCGCCGTTCCTGACCACGGATACCGCAATTGTCGATGCAGAACGTCTGAACGAGGTCGCGCATACGGTTTTCGAAGGCTGTCGCCTCGAGACGGACCCGTTCGAGCTCCGCGAGGAAGCCCAACTCGAAGGTGCGGCTGGTCTCCGGCTGCAGGTCCGGATTACCGGTGATTTCGAAGAAGCCGCCGCCTCCGAAAGTGGAGAACTGGGTCGAAAGCTGCTTGAGAGTCGGCGCCTTGAAACCTTCTCCGTAACCGCCGCGCAGGGTCAGAACGGGGTTCGCATGCCAGACGACGTAGGCGCGCGGACTCAGCTCGCTCCCGAAGCGTTGGTGGTCATCGAGACGAATGCCAAGAGTCAGCGTTAGATCGTCGCCGACAATGCGAATCCGGTCCTGAACGAACAGTGAGCGAACCTGGACGCGTTCGGAGCCCGTTTCCACCAGGGTTCCATCGTTGAGCGTCTCACGCCGCCACTCACCGCCCGCGAGCACATGGTGGCGATCAGCGAACTCCATGCCGATCGTCGCATCCACGACATCATCCGTGAGCTTCTGCGGTAGTGAGGGCGTCAACCCTTCCGAGCGGCGGTTCTTGCGATCGAGCCTGGCGCGGTAGGCCCCACCATCGAGCGAGAACAGTTCGAATTCGCCACTGTAGCGGACGTCGATCTGCTCGCGAGTGACGTCGTCGCGAAATTCGTACTCCACCGCTGCCTGCGGTGGCCCAGGTGTGCGGGCGTTGCGCCGGCGCACGTCTTCGGCACGCTGATACGAGAAGTCGACGCGCTGGCCGCTGCTCGGCGTCCAGCTGAGCGTTCCGCCCGCGCTCGTCGCGCGCCGCGCCTCGATTGCCGACAGCGCGGGGTCGTCAGCGGCAGGCGTACTGGAACGATCAGTCCGATCAACGAAGAAACGCAGGCCGAGTCGGTCTGCCACAAGGGGCCCACCGGCCGTCAGTCCTGCCTGATACTCCTCGCCGCCGCTTCCGGCGGGCTCGCCATAGGAAAACGAGGCCGAAGAATCCCATTCGTCTGTGACGGGACGCGTAATCACGTTGACCACGCCTCCGAGCGCCTCCGAGCCATACAGGGCGGACATGGGACCACGCACCACTTCGATGCGCTCAATCGCCTCAGTGGGAATCCAGCCGAGTTCGAAGTCGGAATGGGCGATCAGATCGGCGGAGGCACTTACGCGGCGACCGTCAACGAGAAACAGCGTATGGGTGCTGTCCATACCGCGAATGTTGATGCGTTTACGCGTAAATGCCGCACTCGACAGGGTGACGCCTGGTACCTCGCGGACAGCGTCGAGAATGTCCCGCACCGGTCGTTCGCGCAGTGCCTCGCGGGATATGACCGACATGGATGCGGGTGCATCCCGCAACCTCAGCGCGCTCGAAGTCGCCGTGACGACGATCTCGTCAACGCGTTCACTGCCGAGCTCGGCAGCCACTACCCCTGGCCCAGCCAACACAATGGCCGTGCCGACCACAGCACCTCTTGCCCGTTCCCACATGATCATTCCCCATCAACCTGCCTCCTAAACAGGGAGGCAGCCGCGTCGAAAGAAAAGATATGTTATATCGTAACATTCAGGAGTCAATGATCACGACGCGCTGGGGTTCTTGGAGCCGGTGTTTTTCGAGCGGGATCGCTAAGTCCGGAAAACCCTGCTCACCCGCGTGGAAGCTGCAGGCCAGGCATCCCGGCCGCGCCGGGGTTCAGGGTCGGTCCGAACGCTACTGCTGCCGCGGGCACTGCGGGCAACAGCAGCAGGCCTCACCCGATTCAGCGAAGATCGTTCGCCGGAGACGCGACCCCGGCAACAGCCGGGGTCGCGCGGAGGGGTCAGGCGGTGAACCGCCGGCGGCGGAGGAGCGCCAGCCCGGCGAAGAGGGCGAGCAGCCACAGCGTCGGGTCGAACGGGCCCGGTTCGCCGCTGGCACTGCAGCCGCTTGCGCGCAGTGGGCCGGGCGGATCCGGTTGCGGGTCGGGATCGACAACCGGGGGCGGATCGGGGTCGGGATCCGGGTCCGGCACCGGCACGCCTGCGACGAGCGAGACCGCGTCGAGGAAGACACGGCGCGAGAGGGACCCGCCACCGCCTTCTACGGCCTGCGCAATCTGCAGGCCGCCACCGGTGCTCGGTGCGTTCGCCACCGCGAGACCGGAGCGGTCGCGCATGCGCAGGCTCAGCAACGCCGACTGGGCATCGCCGTAATCTGCGGCTTCACGCTCCTCGTCCGTGATGAGATTGACCCACTGGTTGGCGGCGATGTCGAGATCGAAGTCCTGACGCAGGCGAGCATCCGAGTCCGCGTCGCCTGCACACTCCGCCTCGGGGTAGAAGTCGACGTTGATGCGCAACTCGACGCCATCCGCCGGTTCGGAGCTGCGTACGAACAGCGCCGGCTGCAGGGTCTCGCCATCGAGGACCACGCACTGGTCGAGACGGCTGTCGCCGAAGTTCTCGCTCAAATCCTCGAAGAAGAACACGTTGCTGCCGACCAGCGCGAAGTCCACGGGGCCCGCCGCCGCACGCAAGGCGTCGTCGCCGCCTCGGTCGACGAACCAGCCCTCACCTCCAGAGAGGAAATCCCGATCGCGCAGCTCGATCTGCTCGAAGCTGCCGTTCACCAGCAGATTGGTGGCGGACGTTCCCTGCGTCACGCGGATGTCGTCGAAACGCACCACCGGCGACGGCGAGATAGCTGGATCATCGGGCTGACTGGTATCGCGGCCCCGGGCGCGGACGGACAACCGCATCCAGGTGGTGCCCTCCGGCAGATCGGCAACCTCGTAACGCAGACCTGCGTCCTCTGCAGGACTCTGAAGGATCCATTCGTCCCGGCGCGCGCCGATGCTGAAATCGACATCATCGTTGTTGCGGCCGCCCGAAAGGCGGTTGCCGCCGGAATCCTGAAACACGGCAGTCTGGCAGTCTTCGAAGTTGGCGTAGAAGTTGGGGTTGATTCGCACGCGAATGTCAGCCGCCTCGAGATCGAAGTCGGTGAACACGCGATAGCTGATGTCGATCCGGCGCGTGGCGTCGATGGCCACGCACTGCTCGAGCTTGTTGTCACCGAAACCGCGGTCGAGCTGATTGAAGGCGAACCATGCCTCGCCATCGAAGGCGTCTCCGGTGCTCACCCGACCACCATCGTTCTCGGTGCGCTCGTTCACGACCAGGCGCCAACCGGGCGGGCCACCACCCTGGTCGTAGGTGACCTCGGCCGGGCGCGGGTTGAGCTCACCGAAAGCACCATTGGCGAGAATGTCGTCCGCTACGCCTTCCTGGATCTCGTAGGTGGCGATCGTGATCTCCGACAGCTCACCCTCGAGGTCAGCGAGGGCACGCAGCTCGGTGGATTCGGTAAACGTGAGTTCGCCACCGCTCTCGATGGATTCGGACTCAGCAGTCGGGTCGGAGCCGTCGACGGTGAACCGGATCACCGCCCCCTCGGTAGCGGAACTCAACACGACCGTCACGGACGAGACGAAGGTTCCACCGGGCGGCGAGAACTCTGGTGCCTCAACGGCCGGATCCTCATCGACCGGGGTGATGGTGTAGTCACCGGTCGTCGTCTCGGAGATGACATCGTCGATGACGGCGATCGCCGTGAGCGTTGCCGTTTCCTCGACCGTCACCGTCCCGCCGTTGGCTACCGACTCGGACTCCGTGGTGGGCTCGCTGCCATCGAGCGTGAAGAAGATGGTCGCTTCTTCACTGACCGAGGTCAGCGTGACCGTAACCGGCTCATCGAACTCACCCGCGGGCGGGTCGAACTCAGGGGCAGCCACCGGCGTGGGTTCTTCGCCATTCGGCGGCTCAACACCCGGGTCATCAGCGAAGGTGAAGTTGGCCCCCGCAGCCATGGAGGTGTTCCAACCGTCCTTGAACGCTGCAACGGTGAGAATCAGGTTGCCCTCGGCGTCGGCATCCGCTTCCTGCAGGGGGATCGAGCCACCCGGCGTAATCGAAGGGCTCTGCGTGGTCGGCATGGAGCCGTCCGTAGTGAAGTGAGCAGCCACTCCGCCGGAGGGGATCCCGGGAACGTTCACCGTGACCAGATCGCCATCCTGAACCGCAGTCTCGTCTTCACCCTCGAACGTCAGCACGGGCTGCTGCAGACTCCAGGGCATCACGGTGTCGAAGTAGATGGCCTCACCGTTGCCTTGCGGATCGCGCGCCCTCAGGCTGATGCGCACCACGGTGTCTTCGCCGCCCGGCGTCGCAATATTGGTGAACAGCGGCAGCCAGGTGTCCAGTTGCGGCAGAGAGAAATCGGTCTCGAAGTCGAAGTCGTTGTCGCCATGAACGAGGCAGTCATCGAGGTCGGCAAAGAACTGCACCCCGAGCCGGACAACCTCGGCGTCATCGAAGTCGTGGGCGGTACGAGCCCAGACCGCGAAGTTGAAATCGGTGTTGCCGCTGCCATCGATAGCGAAGCACTGGTCGAGATTGTCGTCGCCGAAGTCCGGACCGAGAGCCTGCCAGCGCCAGACCCGGTCGCCACTGTGAGCCTCGAAGCGCAGTGGCTCGGGAAGATGGACGCTGGGATTGAGTACGCCACCGGGAACCGGGTCGTCGTACTGATCGTTCTCCATATCGGTGATGTGCCAGCCGATCGGGCCCTGGTCGTCATCCGGGAAGGGCACCTGTACGCCGAAGAAGGCCTCCCGCGACAAGTCACCGGTGTCGCTGAAATCGGCATTGGCAACGGCTATATCGCCAACGTTAGCCCCTTCGATCTCGACCCGATCGAAGAACAGGAAACGCGGTCCGTCGGGCTGCCCGCCGCCGTCGGTCCGGTCCCGGCCGGATATGCGCAAGCGGATCTCGGTCGCACCCGCCGGAACCTCGGCGTTGAGGGTCAGCGGTACGATCTGAAACGGCTCGAGTTCGAGCGCGACGCCGGGGCCCGCATCATTGCCCTCGATGCCCGGCAGCACCAGCGACCCATCGATCTGCGCTTCGCCGAGATTGCTTCCCGAGGCATCGAGGAAGCGCGCGACCACGCGTACCGACAGGGCAGCTTCTTCAAAGTCCTTACCCTTGGGCTGGTGGGTCGTGACGAAGGTGCGGATATCGATGCTGCCAGTTTCGCCCTGCAGGTCGATGAACTGCTCGATGCGATTGTCGCCGAAGCCCGTGTCCGGCTCGGAAAAGCGAAACAGAACGTCGCCCGCGGCGGAGACGCCCTCGATATCGCTGGTATCAGTGAGGATCACCTGCTCACCAGCGGACTCGATGGTCCAGCCGATGAACTCACTGGCATTGATGCCGCCCTCGTAGTCGGCCTCGGTCTGAGGCCGCAGGTAGGCCCGCTCGGGGATGTCGAAGCCCGGGTTGACCACGGGCGTGGCCTGCCCCGTTGCCGCCATGGCGAACAGACCCGCGACGAGGAGCAGCGATGCCGATCGATTGCCTCGCCCTGAAGGCTTGCGTCGTATCTGAGTCACGAAGGGTCTCCTGAAATCCGGGAACGACCGCGGCGCCACGGGGGCGCCATTGCATGGTGGTCAAAAGGGTCAGAACTCGTACTGCGCGCGAGCGGCGAACACGGTTCCCTTGGCGCTCTCACCATCGCGCTCGTTCTTGAAGCGCATGGCGTTGAGCTTGAAGACCATGTCCGGGTTCGGGTACCAGTTCAGACCCACGGTCCAGTGGTCGAGCTTCTGCCCGCGACCGACTCGCGTGTGCTCACGCGAGTCCTGGGTCGCGAAGCGTGCCGCAACTTCCCAGGCCCCGAGGCCGGTGCGGCCGAAGATCGTATTGGTCTGCTGCGCACCGAAGTCGCCGCTGAAGGGACGGTAGTTGCGTTGTTCGCCGGTGAGGAAGTAACTGGCCTGGATGTACCAGCCGTCCTGCGTGAGGCTGTTGGCATCGGTCGCGTTGCCGCCGAGGGCTTCTTCGACCGCTCGCCGATCGAGGTCGATCTCGGCCCGCAGGAACTCCCCTTGCAGGCTGAACGGCCCGACGCCGAACGCGCCTTCGATGCCCCAGCGCTGCAGGTCGTCCACGCCCAGGAGGTCATCGCGGCCGATCAGCCGCAGATCGAGTGCGCGCACACCGGTGCGGGTGCGCAACCGCACGGGGACCAGCTCGGCGGCGTCACGATCGACTGCGTTCTTGCGGTAGTTGTAGAACGCGCCGATGTGCGTGAACGTGTTGTCATCCATGTAGGGCGCGAACGAAGCTCGCAGCGCAAACGCGTAGCCCTCGTCCACGTCCCGGTCGCTGACCACCCCGGTACCACCGAAAAGACCGGCGCCGATATAGAAGTTCGGCATCAGGGTTTCGTACATGATGCCGAGCTCCCGGTCGGGCCGAAGCGCATCTACCGGGGCGGCACGTTCGAGGAAGGTCAGGCGCCGGGAGCTGGTGGAGCTTTCCAGGCTGAACGGCTCCTTGAAGTGGCCGACTGCAATCCGTCCCTGCGGCAGTAGGTAGGCGAGGTAGGCATTGGCGAAGCGCACTTCGTTGTCGCGGAAGTCCACCTCCATCTGCCACTCCCAGTCGTCCCACATGAGGCCGAGGACACCGAGGCGCGCACGTCTAATGATGGTGCCGTGCTTGGGCAGCGGACCGTCCTCGCGGGCGACGGATTCGAGTTCGCTGTCGAAGTCGCCGCGGCCGTAATCGGCCTGCAGGCGGCCGCGGACGCCGAAGCGATGCTGCCCGTCCGCAGTCTCCACCCGGAAGCGGTTGGCGCGGATCACGTGCTCGCGCGGCGTGAGCGGTTCGGTGGGTTCGTACTGCAGGCCTGCATGACGTTCCGGCGGCGGATCGGCCGGTGGCAAGAGGGCGTCCGCGTCCGCTGACGTCAGGGCGCCCCGCTCCACCAGAAGCCGGATCAGGTCATCCTGGTCGGCATCCGGCGCCCTGAGAACGCGCGCATCCGCTGCGGTCAGGATACCGTTGGCGACCAGACGATCGATGAGGGCATCGGTATTGGCGTGGGATGGCAGAGTCAGGACACCTGCCAACAGGAGCGCGAGGGTGGGCAGGCGAGTTGCGCGCGCTGGGATCATGGGTTGCTTCCTATTCTTGGTGGATAGCTGAGCCAGCCCATGCTTAAGCAGCCTCCCGACGAGGCAGCACAGGCTGGTCACGGAACTTCGCCCCCGAGGGCACGAGTTCGGGCGAGCGAAGTCGCCACTTACAGTCCCTCGATATCACCAGAACTCTGTGACACTTTGATGGCGAGGACATTGATCGGAGTCAATTCGAGGGTGGAATCGGCCTCCGCGCTCAGAACAGTCCGAACACGCCGTTGGGCGTGATCCCGAGCACGCGGAACCACGTCTCGCCCATGAGGATCACCGCCAGCCAGCCGAAAGTCATCATGGTGAAGCCGTACTTGAAGGCATCCGTCAGGCTGTAGTGATCGGTCTCGTAGAGCAGCGCGGCCGGTTTGCTGTTGAAGGGCAGCACGTAGACGTGCTCGATGAGGAACGCCACCGGTAACGCAAGGCTGATAACGGGGTAGTCGAACAGTTCGGCGGTGCCGATCGCGATCGGAACGAAGATCATGGCCCGCATGGTCTTCGACTGAGACAGCAGCGCCGAGTAGCACATGACCCCGGTGAGCATAAGATAGAGCACCCAGAACGGCGTGTTCTGATCGAGACCCACGGCGTCGAAGAAGGCCGCCACGCCGATATTGGGCAGGCCGGTTTCGGCAAAGCCCGCACCAAGACAGTAGGCACCCGCCGAGAACAGCATCAGGTGCCAGGGAATGTCGACGTCGTTCCAGTTGACGATGCCGACCCGCGGCAGCAGCGCGACGATCCCACCGACGAACGCGACCGCCGTGGCGCTGACCCCGTGCAGGCGATCGGTGGACCAGAACGCCAGGATCGTAATGAAGATGATCGCCGCGCGTATCTCGTCCCAGCGCACCGGCCCGAGCTTTTCGTATTCCTCGCGCAGCCGATCCATACCACCTTCGATCTGCGGCGCGCGCTGCCGCCTCTCGAGCGGAAAGTAGATACGCATGGCGACGACGTAGCCGATCAACATAAGTCCGACCATGGTCGGCAGCATGGCGATCATCCAATCGGCGAAGAACACGCCACCAGTGATCGCACCACTGATCAGCGCGGCGGCGAGCAGATTCGCGCCGGACCCAGTTACGAAGCAGCCTGCGCCCAGATTGATGTTCAGCAGGTTCTGCAGAACGATGCTGCGGCCGAAGTTGCTCTGGCCATCACCTGGGCGGGCACCGTAGATGGCTGCAATCACCATGAACACCGGCAGCAGGATGGCAGCTTTGGCCGTGGTTGCCGAGATGAATGCGGAGAGCGTCACGTTGATGACGATAAAGCTCAGGAACACCGAAGGTGCCCTGCGGCCGAAGCGGAGGATGAACCAGAGCGTGTAGCGTTTCGCCAGCCCAGTCTTCACCAGCATGCTGGCGAGGATGAAGGACATGATGTTCAGCCACATGATCGGATGCCCGAGCTGGGCATAGGCCTCACGTTCGCTGAGTACGCCCGTGAGCACGAGGGCGATGATCAGGATCAGGGAAGTGAGGTAGTTCGGCAGCGCGACCGTGGTCCAGAGCACCATGCCGACCAGGAAGACTCCGAGCATCGCCGCATTGCGCCTGACGAACTCGTCGCGACCGACCTCTTCGAGCACGGCGACTGCCTGATCTGGCAGGATCTCCGCATCGAATCCCAGCAGCCATTGCGGCGTCCAGAGGTAGGCGAACACCACGAAGGCGACGATGGCCAACGGTATGCCCGCCCGCGCCATCCAGACCTCGGTCGCGGAGCGTTGCCGCGCCGGCAGGCGATCGATCCGGTACTCACCCATGTCCAGGGGGTCAGCAGCGGCAGCTGCGGTGTCGCGGGCATCGTTCATGTCTGTGCGCTCAGGCGCGGAACGAAGGCGTCGCGGCGAGTCCGGTGATGCGCTTCAGGGCGGCGACGTAGTTGATGTTGCCGTAGGCCAAAAGCCCCACCGACTCCGCCAGGTGCAGGACCTGATCCGGATCGATCCCCTCGATGCAGACACTGCGGATGGCGGCACCGTTGACCAGCACGTCCGCCACTTCCGCCTGCACCTCATCGACCTCGAAACCAAAGCGGCGTTTGAACAACTCCACCACGACCACGTCGCGCGGTAACGCACGCAGCGCATCGCACAATCCTCTTTCGTCCACCTCCTCCGGCAGAGCCGGCTCGGCTTCCACACCGAGGACCGGCAGCACCCGCTTACGCAATTCGTCCGCAGCAGCCGGAAGCGGCAGCTTCAGCGTCGGCTGCCACTGCTCGAGCTCACGCTCGACGGCGATACGTTCCTTGATGTCGAGGAGACCGCCGCGCAGCTTGACGTTGGCATCGCTCGAGCGTCCGACAAGGTAGTACTCCGCACTTTCGCGGATCGTCGGGGCACTGCCACGCTCCCGCAGCTCGTGCTCGATGCGTCCGAACTGCTGAGCGAAGCTGCGGAATTCGTAGCGAGGTGGCGATTCGTCCATGGGCAGCGGCAACCGATCACGACAGCCGCTCAGGCTAACACTTCCGCAGCGTCAGCTCTTGATCGAGGTCAACGCCCGGACGTTACCGGGCCTGGGCCCGGTACTCGGGATTCGGGCGCATGTCTACGGCAGACGCGAGCCGGTTCGTCATGTTGAAGAAGGCGGCGACGGCGGCGATGTCCCAGATGGCACGATCGCTGAAGCCGGCGTCACGCAGGGCCTGACGATCCGCCTCTTCCACCGTTTCCGGCGCCTGGGTCATCTGCACGGCGAACTCCAGCATCGCCCGCTGGGCGTCGCTCAGGGCGGCACTGCGGAAGTTCATGACCAGTTGCTCGCCGAGCTCCGGATCGCCGGAGAGCTGACGGACGGCAGCGCCATGAGCGGTGAGGCAGTAATAGCAGCGGTTCTCCGAGGAGACCGCCACTGCGATCATTTCCCGGTCGAGCTTCGAGAGCGGGGAATCCGCCAGCATCAGATCGTTGTAGAAGGCGACGAAGTGCTCGAGCCGCTCGGAATCGAAGGCATAGCTGCGCAGGACATTAGGGACGAAGCCAAGGCGCTCGTCGCACTTCTGAAAGTAGCCGCGCATAGCGGCTCCGAGCGCTTCCCGCGGCAGCTCCGGCAGGTCGAGCGCGTGGGGCGCATCGGCTTTCGTTCTGCGCTGCTTCGACTTCGACATTAGACCTTCTCCCTTGATGTGCTCGCGTTTCTGATCCGGATCATGCCTCAAGGCGGCAGGCTTGTGAGAGCATGTGCCCATCTGCTCGAAAGAAGGTTCCGATGGACGTGACGCGGGCGACCGAGAACGTGGGCATGCGCCGGCCGCTGGCAGCTCTGCCCGCGCTGAGCGCGCGGCTCATCGGTCTGGCGGCGATCTGGTGGGTGCTCACCGACGGCAGCGCCGACGCCTGGACGTGGGGGATCCCGGCGGTCATCGCAGCGGCAGCACTGCGCCCAGGGCTCCGCAGCGCCGGCGCCTGGCGCTGGAGTCTGCCCGGTCTGCTGCGCTTCCTGCCCGTGTTCGTATGGTACAGCACGCGCGGCGCACTCGAGGTCGCGATCCTGGCGCTCCATCCCCGCCGCCGCCCGGACCCGATCCTGATCGGGTACCCGCTGCAGCTGCCGCCGGGCCCTGCTCGCATTTTTCTCGCCAACCTGATCAACCTGGTCCCGGGGACGCTGAGCACGCGCATCACTGCCCGCAGCGTCGAGATCCACGTACTCGCGGCAACGCCGTCGCTGATGCGGATCCTGGCGACTCTGGAGCGGCGCGTGGCCGACCTGTTCGCGCTCGATCTCGAATCGGGCCCGGCAGAAGTTCGACGACCATGACGGCGTTCTACCTCGGCAGCGCCGTTTTCCTGCTCGCCAACGTGGCGATCGCACTGCTGCGCGTGCTGCGTGGCCCCACCGCAGCAGATCGCATGCTCAGCGGCGAGCTGATGGGCACGACGGCTGTCGCGCTGCTGCTCCTGCTTTATGGTGCCACCGGCGTGGAAGCGCTGCTCGACGTGGCGCTCGTGTTCGCGCTGCTCGCCGCCATGGCGGTCATAACGTTCGTTCGCCGGACCTGGCCCGAAGATCCCGCAGCCGATTCCGAGAAGGAGGATCCATGACTGATGCGATCGCTCTCTTCCTGATCCTGCTCGGTTTGCTGTTCTTCTTTTCCGGAACCGTGGGTCTGCTGCGCTTCCCCGACGCGTTCACCCGGCTGCATGCGCTCAGCAAGGCCGATACCCTGGCGCTGGGGCTGGTCTGCGCTGGCCTCGCGCTGCAGGCGGACGATGGCCTGCTGCGTGCGAAGCTGCTCTTGATCTGGCTGCTCGTGCTCATCTCTGGCGCCACCTGCTCGAGCCTGATTGCGCGCGCTGCCCTCGCACACGGTATTCGACCGTGGCAGCGGTGATCCGGCGATGACCCTGCTGCATACGGCCTTCGACGCCCTGCTGCTTCTCAGCATGATCGTGCTCGCCTGGCAGGGCGTGCATGCTCGCAACATGTTTCGCGCCGTGGTCAGCTTCATGATGTTCGGATTGCTGACGGCGGTGGCCTGGGTGCGCCTGGAAGCACCGGACATCGCGCTGGCCGAAGCGGCGCTCGGTGCGGGCCTCACCGGTGCGCTGCTGCTGGCGACACTCGGGCGCCTGGAAGGCGACGTCTCTATCGAGCGCGCCAGCCGGCGCGCCGTTCGGATACCGCTGCCCTGGGCGGCACTCGGGCTCGTAGGCGCGACCTCGCTGCTGGCGGTAGCGCTTGCGCTGCCCGCCCCCGGACTCGGCGGTCGGGTGCAGGAAGCGATGCCGGCGGCCGGAATCGACGCCCCGGTGACCGCTGTCCTGCTCAATTTCCGCTCCTGGGACACGCTGCTCGAGATCGCCGTCATGCTCCTGGCCGTGATCGCGCTCTGGTCGCTCGGTCGGGACGTACTGGCGAGTCCGAGCCGGCTGCCTGCACCCGCGCTGCCGGCGCTGGTGCGGCTCCTGTTTCCGCTGTTCATCCTGAGCACGTTCTATCTGCTCTGGCGCGGTGGTTACGGTCCCGGGGGCGCCTTTCCGGCGGGAGCATTGCTGGCGGCCGGTCTGGTGCTGGCGCTTCTGGCTGGGGCGCGGGTACCAAAGCGCGTGACCGGCGCACCCCTGCGCTGGGCGCTGGCAGCCGGACTGCTCGCCTTTCTCGTCGTCGCGCTGGCGGTCATGGCCGAAAGCGGTGTGTTTTTCGCCTATCCGGAAGATTACGCACCGCTGCTGATCGCAGTAGTGGAGATCGCCGCAGGATTGTCCATCGGCGTCATGCTCACCGCACTTTTCCTCGGCGGCGAACCTGTCAGCGGCGACCCCGTCGGCGGCGACCCCGTCGGAGGCGACAGATGAGCCTGCCCCCGGGAACACTGTTCCTGTTCGCCTCGGTGCTGCTGTTCGCGATCGGCGCCCACGGGCTGGTCAGCTGTCGCCACCTCCTGCGCAA
>SLQW01000048.1 GCA_007131295.1 Pseudomonadales bacterium
TCCGATTTCAGCGTGGCCGGGAACTGACCGAGCGGGCCCGCGCCGAGTTCACGGTGGCGCAACAGGATCTCATGGTTCGGACGACGGATGCTTACTTCGCCGTCCTGCGAGCCATGGCCAACCTGCAGGCCAGTTTTGCCGAGGAGGCGGCCTTCCAGGGTCAGCTGGAACAGGTCGAGCAGCGTTTCGAGGTCGGCCTGGTGGCGATCACCGACGTGTTCGAGGCGCGTGCAGCGTTCGACATCGCGACGGCCAATCGCCTGGGCTTTGAGGGCGATGTGGAAATCGCGCTGGAGAACCTGTCCGTGATCACCGGGCGCAGTCACAGCCAGCTCTGGCAGCTTCAGGACGAGTTTCCGGTCGTGGATCCGACACCCGTGGCGGTTGACGGCTGGGTGGACTTCGCGCTTCGCCATAACGCGGACATCGAAGTCGCGAAGCACTCACGCCAGGTTGCGCAGCGGGACGCGCGCGCCGCAGCGAGTCAGCACCTGCCCAGAGTGAGTCTCGGGGTGAACTACTCGGATACGGAAACAGACGTGGTGCGACGCGATCTCATCGAGGGTGGGCCGCCCGACAGGTTTCCTTCCGATCAGAGGGACACGCAGGTCACGGTGAACGTGACCATGCCGGTGTTCGCGGGCGGCGCGATCAGCGCCAATCGCCGGCGCAGTGCAGCTCTGTTCGACAGCGAGTCGGAGCGCTACGAAGCGACGATCAGACAGGTGACCCAGAACACCCGGGCGCTGCACGTGAGCGTACGGCGTAACGTCGCGCGGACGAGTGCGCGGGCACAGGCCATCGTCTCCAGCCGGTCGGCGCTCGAGGCGGCGGAAACGGGTTACGAGGTGGGCACGCGCAACATCGTCGATGTCCTCGATGCGCAGCGCACGCTGTTTTCAGCCATACGCGATCATGATAATTCGATCATCGATTTCGTGCTCGACGTGATTAACCTGAAGCGTTCCGCGGGGCTGCTCACCCCTGCGGATCTGCTGGAACTGAACCGCTGGCTCGAAGAGCCACCACCCCCGGCCGCGCCCCAACGACCGGCTCGGCGCAGGCAGGAGTAATGACGAAGGTGGGCGCGTGACGGATCGCGCTCCCGAGGCGGCGTTTGGGCCCGAGGATGTGGAAGTCGTCGCGCGCCGACCCGTGTATCAGGGCTTCTTCCGCATGGATGAACTGCACCTGCGCCACAAGTTGTTCGCAGGTGGCTGGTCCGAGATCATGCGGCGCGAGCTTTTCGTGCGTGAACCGGCCGTCGTCCTGCTGCCCTATGACCCGGTGCGGGACCAAGTGGTCTGCGTCGAGCAATTCCGTGTTGGTGCGCTCGAGATGGCCTACTCGCCCTGGCTCCTGGAACTCGTTGCAGGCATCATCGAGCAGGACGAAGCGCCAGCGGATGTGGCCAGGCGGGAGGCTCGCGAGGAAGCGGGGCTCGACGTCATGGAGCTGGAGTTCATCTGTCGCTATCAGGTCAGCCCCGGCGGCAACAGCGAAGAAATCCTGTTGTTCTGCGGCCGTGTGGATGCCGCGCGGGCTGGCGGATTGCACGGCCTCGACAGCGAACACGAGGATATCAAGGTTCACGTGCTCGACTGGCCTGACGCGCAAGCGGCGCTCGACGCCGGCCGCATGCACAATGCAGCGGCTATAATTGGACTGCAGTGGTTGGCGTTGCATAGGGAATCGCTGAGACATCGCTGGCTGGAACGTGATGCGGGCAATGGTTTCTGATTCAGGGAGAGTGCATGGCGCAGAAGCGCTACAAAGTGGATCTGGCTGCGCACATGGCCGAGTGCGATGCCAACTACGCCCGTCTGCATCAATTGCTGCCCGAGCTTTTCGACTGTGATGAGCGGCAGGTCTCGCTTACGCTGCCCAAAGTCGCCGATCGCGTATTGCGCTTTCGGGTGGTGGAACGCTGTCCCTACACCACTACCCTCGCGCTCGACTTCACCCGGGCTGCGTCCGAGTGGCATCCGCTGGTTCCGGCGCCGCGTCTACTCGTGCGTCTTTACCACGATGCGCGCACTGCCGAAGTGACTGCGTATCAGGGTGAAGACCGCTTTCGGGGCCACTACGACTATCCCAACGGCAAGATGCGGCAACCGGACGAGAAGGCACAGCTCAACCGTTTTCTGGGCGAGTACCTTGCCCTTTGCCTCGCGCACGGGCGCGAGCCCGCCTCAGTGAGCGTGAACGGGCGTCGCGGCTAGGCAATACATCCGATCCGCTCGGTGCTCATAGCGCTTTCCCTCTACGCTCTACCCGACACTGCGGGTAACATGGCGCCGTCCCCCACTCGTCCGGATGCTCGATGACCAAGCAGTACCTCGCCGAATCCATTCAGGTCCTGACCGGACTCGAGCCGGTGCGCAAGCGCCCCGGCATGTACACCGACACCAGCCGTCCCAACCATCTTGTCCAGGAAGTGATCGACAACAGCGTCGACGAGGCGCTGGCAGGTCATGCCCGGCGTATCGAGGTCACGCTGGAGGCGGATCAGAGCGTTGAAGTGGTGGATGACGGACGCGGCATGCCGGTCGACGTTCACCCCGAACACGGCGTCTCCGGTGTGGAATTGATTCTGACGCGGCTGCACGCCGGCGGTAAGTTCTCTTCCGATCACTACAAGTTCTCCGGTGGCCTGCACGGTGTCGGGGTCAGCGTAGTGAATGCGCTGTCCGAATGGCTGGAGGTCGAAATCAAACGTGATGGCGCCGTCCACCGCATGCGCTTCGAGCACAGCGAGCCCGTGACGTCGCTCGAGGTCGTCGGCAGTACCGGACGACGCAACACGGGAACCCGGGTGCGGTTCCGTCCGGATGCATCTTATTTTGACTCCGCGCGGGTCTCGGTATCCCGCCTCAAACACCTGCTCCGAGCCAAGGCGGTGCTCTGCCCCGGTCTGGAAGTGGTGTTCCGGGACCGCAGCGGTAGTGAGGCGGAAGAGATCACCTGGTACTACGAAGACGGTCTCGGAGACTACCTCGGTCAGGTCACGCAGCATTGGGAGACTGTGCCGGCGGCTCCGTTTCGCCATCACAGTGCGGGTAACGACGAAGCCGTGGAATGGGCCGTGCAATGGCTGCCGGAGGGAGGCGATCTAACCACTGAAAGCTACGTCAACCTGATACCAACGGCGCAGGGCGGCACTCACGTCAATGGCCTGCGCAGCGGACTGACCGAGGCTCTGCGCGAGTTCTGTGATCTGCGTAATCTGCTGCCGCGAGGACTCAAGCTCAGCGCCGAGGACTTATGGGAGCGGTGCGCCTACGTGCTGTCCGTGAAGCTGCAAGATCCGCAGTTTTCCGGCCAGACCAAGGAGCGCCTTTCGTCGCGTCAGTCGGCCGTCTTTGTCTCCGGGATCGCGCGGGACGCTTTCAGTCTCTGGCTCAATCAGCACACTGCCGACGGCGAACGCATTGCGGAACTTGCGATCAAAAGCGCGCAGAGTCGGATGCAGGCTGCGAAGAAGGTGGCCCGCAAGCGCGTAACCGCCGGCCCAGCTCTGCCGGGCAAGCTCGCCGATTGTGCCGGTGCGGACGTCAGCCGCTCGGAATTGTTTCTGGTGGAGGGTGACTCGGCGGGTGGTTCCGCAAAGCAGGCCCGCGATCGTGAATTCCAGGCAGTCATGCCTCTGCGGGGGAAGATTCTCAATACCTGGGAGGTCGATGGGAGTCAGATTCTCGCCAGCCAGGAGGTGCACGACATAGCGGTGGCGCTCGGCGTCGATCCCGGGTCGAGTGATCTGGGCGGTTTGCGCTACGGCAAAGTGTGCATTCTTGCAGATGCGGATTCCGACGGCCTGCACATCGCCACACTGCTGTGCGCACTGTTCGTGCGCCACTTCCCCGCACTGGTTCGCGCGGGCCACGTGTTCGTGGCGATGCCGCCCCTGTACCGAATCGATGTCGGCAAGGACGTCTACTACGCGCTGGACGAAGAGGAGAAACAGGGCCGGCTCGACCAGATCGCAGCGGAGAAGAAGCCTGGCAAGGTTGCAGTGCAGCGCTTCAAGGGTCTAGGGGAGATGAATCCGCTGCAGCTCCGGGAGACCACCATGGCGCCGGACACTCGGCGGCTGGTGCAGCTGACTATCGATTCCGATGCAGAAACTAACGAACTGCTGGACATGCTGCTCGCGCGAAAACGTTCCGGCGATCGCCGCGACTGGCTCGAGCGCAAGGGCGACCAGGCCGATCTCGAGGTCTGACGGAGCGTCCTTATCCCGCAGGCCTCGGACGCCAATACTGGAGGAATCCGCTTCATGTCGGAGCTCGATCACGATGAGCGCTTCGCCGTCGAGCGCATGCCGCTTCGGCAATACACCGAGAAGGCCTACCTCGACTACTCGATGTACGTCATCAACGACCGTGCGCTGCCGCATATCGGCGACGGCCTGAA
>SLQW01000166.1 GCA_007131295.1 Pseudomonadales bacterium
CACTGCGTGCGACGCGATTCATTCCAGAGGAATCGCGCCCACAAGCATGTCGCAAGATCGATGCTACTCGTTGTGGGAAGTTGTGCTGCCCGAAGGGCGGCGCAACGATGGCGGCGCAGTCGCCCCAGAGCCTTAAGCTCGAATCCGGCCGCAGTCCGCGATCGGCGCGCCCGCTGCGCGGCCAAGCCTTGTTGCGCACCATCCCTGGTGCGCACCCCTCCGGGGCGCACTGCGTGCGACGCGATTCATTCCAGAGGAATCGCGCCCACAAGCATGTCGCAAGATCGATGCTACTCGTTGTGGGAAGTTGTGCTGCCCGCAGGGCGGCGCAACGATGGCGGCGCAGCCGCCGCCTCAATCCGCCCGGGTGTACGTCGCGACCCGCCCATCGGGCATCGTGAAGGCGAGAATGCCGTCCTCGATGCTCACCGGCGCCTCGATCGGATCACTGCTGACCCGAGGACCACGCAGGTCCAGAAGCACCGTGTCCCGAGAAAGAAACTCGTAGCGTCCCTCGAGTTCCATCCCCTCGAAGTAGAGGACGACGCTGCCATCGCCATCGAACTCGATCCGTTCGGGTCCGTCGCGCTCCTCCCACTTGCCGACGATCTCCTCCTCGATGCTGCTGCCGCAGGCTGCAAGCAGCAGGCTGAAAAGAACGGCGTTGAGGACTCTAAACGCGGGGCGCGAAACGGCGACCATGAGTGACTCCGAGTGTGATGGAGCGCAAAGGGTAGCA
This sequence comes from Pseudomonadales bacterium, assembly GCA_007131295.1. Taxonomy (GTDB): domain Bacteria; phylum Pseudomonadota; class Gammaproteobacteria; order Pseudomonadales; family Azotimanducaceae; genus SLTB01. Next base: position 740 of record SLQW01000166.1, read on the forward strand.
TCCGAGCAGCAGCGCGAAGAAACGCGCAATTCCGAGCATGGCTACCAAGGTGCTACCCTGCGCCCCCTCGCAAACTGAGGGCTATTTCATATGGCCACGCTGCGCATCGTCAACGGCACTCTGGTCAATGAGGGCCGCATGTGGGAAGCGGACATCGAGATCCGCGATGGCCGTATCGAAGCGATAGCACCCGACCTCGGCGGGCGGCCGGCAGACCGGGTGATCGACGCCTCGCGCATGCTGGTCCTCCCCGGCATGATCGACGACCAGGTCCACTTCCGCGAGCCGGGCCTCGAACACAAGGGTGACCTCGGGAGCGAGTCCGCCGCTGCAGTCGCCGGGGGCATCACCAGCTTCATGGAGATGCCCAACACCGATCCGCAGACGATCGACAACGATGCCCTGCGGGACAAGCATGCCCGCGCCCGCGCGAAGTCGCTGGCAAACTGGTCCTTCTACCTCGGCGCGACCAACGACAACCTCGAAGCCATTAAGGCTGTGGATACGACGCTAGCCTGCGGCATCAAGGTGTTCATGGGCGCGTCGACCGGCAGCATGCTGGTGGACGATCCCACAGTGCTGGAGGCGATCTTCGCCTCGGCGCCCTTGCTGGTCGCCACCCACTGCGAGGACACGCCGACGATCCAAGCCAACTACGAGCGCATCACGCGCGGGCTCACCGGTGAGTTTCCGCCGGAGTTGCATGCGGAGATACGCTCCCGCGAGGCCTGCCTGAAATCGTCCACGCTCGCGGTGGAGCTGGCCCGTCGGCACGGAACCCGCCTGCACGTCCTCCATCTGACCACGGCAGACGAATTGAAGCTGTTCGAACCGGGTCCGATCGAGCACAAGCAGATCACTGTGGAAGCCTGCGTGCACCACCTGTTTTTCGACGCCGGCGACTACGCCCGCAAGGGCAGCCTCATCAAGTGCAATCCGGCGATCAAGCTCACCAGCGATCGCGAGGCGCTGCTCGCCGCCGTCAACGAGGATCGCATCGACATCATCGCCACCGATCACGCACCTCACACGGCAGAAGAGAAGGCGCGCCCGTTTCTGCAGGCGCCCGCCGGGCTGCCGCTGGTGCAGCACGCGCTGCTGACCCTGCTGGAGCATTGGCACAACGGCACGTTCAGCCTGGAACGCATCGTTCAGAAAGTGTCGCACGCCCCGGCACTGCGATTCGGCGTCAAGGAGCGTGGGTTCCTGCGCGAGGGCTACTGGGGCGACATAGTCATCATCGATCCCAACAAGTCCACTGCAGTGCGCGACCAGACCCTGCTGTCCCGCTGCGGCTGGTCGCCGTTCGAGGATGTGCGCTTTCGTTCACGCATCCGCGCCACCATCGTCAATGGCGTGATCGCCTTCGAGAACGACCGTCTGACACCCGAGTCGGCAGCCCAGGCGCTCGAGTTCGAACGCCGCTGACCCGGACCAAGCCGGCGTCCCGCCGCTGATCTACGCCCGCCTGCACGCGCAGTGCGCGCAGTCACGACCCATCGCCGGACGGCGCCGACGCCGTGGTCAGAGAACTCCGGGCATGTCTTCGGGATCGCACGTCGCCGTGCTTTGCGGCAAGATGCGTCCCCGCTTCCAATCACGCACGCACGGGGGTCGCATGGCTGCTCCACTTGACGGCATCACCGTCATCGAGATCGACAACTGGATGGCGGCACCGAGCGCCGGGGCGATCCTCGCCGACTTGGGTGCGGACGTGATCAAGGTGGAGCCGCTCACGGGCGATCCCATGCGCGGCATGGGTCGGCCACCGAAAGTCGAAGACGAAAAGGCCAAGGCCTACGATTACGGCTTCGATGTGGACAACCGCGGCAAGCGATCGATCGCAGTCGATCTCGCCCGCGAATCCGGGCAGGAATTGATTCGACGCCTGGTTGCGAATGCCGATGTTTTTCTCTGCAATCTCCTGATCAAGCGCCAGCAACGCTTCGGCCTCGACCCGGATACGCTACTTGGCGTCAATCCGCGCCTGGTCCACGCCACCCTGACCGGCTATGGAACCAGTGGTCCCGAGGCCTGGCGGCCCGGCTACGACGTCACCGCGTTCTTCGGCCGCTCCGGAATCTACGACGCTATGCGCGAGGGGGATGACGGTCATGTGCCCATGGCACGCCCGGCCCAGGGTGACCACACCACCGGGCTCGCGCTTGTCAGCGCGATCCTCGCAGCCCTGCGCCTGGCCGAACGCAGCGGCGAAGGCCAGGTGGTGGAAACGTCGCTGTTCGAGACCGCGGTGTGGACCCAGGCCACCGACTTCGCCACCACGGCGGTCGATAGGGCCCCGGTGCGGCGCCGGCCGCGGCAGCAGCAGCTCAGCGCCACCGCCAATCGCTACCCCTGTGGCGACGGCAGCTGGGTGGTTCTGAACATGCCCGAGCCGAGCGCCTGGCCGAAGTTCTGCCGTGCGATCGGCCGCGAAGACTGGCTCGAGCATCCCGATTTCGCGACACCGCGCGACCGCTATCGCAACATGGGGCAACTCGTCGACGCCATCGATGACGTCTTCGCCGCAAAGTCCCGCGATGAGTGGGGCCGGATCTTCGACGAGCACGGCATCATCTGGGGCCCCGTCCTCGGACTGCACGAAGTGGCCAGTGATCCGCAGGCCGAAGCCATTGGCCTGTTCCCGGAGCTGGAGCACGGCGAGGTTGGCCGCTACCGCACCGTCGCGGTTCCCATGCGCTTCAAGACAGCCGACGTGAAGCCACGCGGCCCCGCGCCCCGTATCGGCGAACACACGCGCAGCGTGCTCGAGGCAGCGGGATTGAGCGAAGTGGAAATCACCGCACTGCTAGCAGAGGGCGCCATCGGCGGTTCCTGACCGGTCCCGCACCTGCACCAAGCCGCAAAGCCCCGCGTGAGCGCCGGACGAGCTCAGGCAGCGGCGCTCGGGCAGTGCCGAGATCTTGGCGGCGTGCCAGCGGGCCAAATGCCTGAGGTCGGGCGCCTGCGGCAGCCCAACCTGCGTGCGCGCAACGTAGAGCTTCACGGCCGCAGGGATCCTTCGCTGCCTCCTCCCCTGCTCGCCATGCGCAGCGCCTTGCGGTCGAGCATGCCGCGCAACCGGGCGTGGCGGTCCGAAGTGAGCGGCCAGGTCCAGGTCAGCCAGAAAGCAAACACGAACGACAGCGTCGGCACGATGGCGTAAAGGAAGCCAAGCCAGAGCAACTGCAGATCCGTATGCTCCGCACCTACCGCGGTGGAGTAGCCGACAAGCGCCAGCAGCGGCAGCGAGACGCCGCCGAGTGAGTAGGCACACTTGGTCATGAAGCCGTGGCCCGCAAAGTAGCTGCCGGCACGATTATCGCCGGAGCGGGCCGTATCCAGGTCGACGACGTCGGCGAGCATGGCCCGGGGCAGGTAGGAGAACGCACCGAAACAGAAGCCCTTGACCATGAACAAAAGGAGGAACGCCGTGGTATCGCCATGCCCGAGCGTGAACATCCAGATGTTGGTGATGCTTACGACCACCATGGCGACCGCCAGGGAGCGATGCTTGCCCAGCCGCTTGGCGATCCGGTCCCACACCGGAATCGCCGCCAGACCCATGGCGAAGTAAAGCGCGTAGTAGGTACCGGCAAGACGAATGCCGATAACGTCCTGCATGAAGAACAGCGACAGCGTATTGCGGAAGCTCTCGCCGCCCGTAACCAACACTTCGATCAGGAGCACACGCCGGTACATGCCGTTGCGCCACATCAGGCGCAGGGAACGGAAAATGCTCACGCGCCCTTCGCCGGGCAGCCGCGCCGGCTCCGGCACACGATTAAGCACCAGGACGGCGATCACCGGCAGGATGATGACGATCAGCAGCCCGAAGGTGTTCAGCACCTCGATGGCGGGAACCGAGTCCTGACGCATCTGCTCCATGGCGAAGGGCACGAGCGCGGCCCCGATGAGGCCCACTAGAACAAACTTTTCCCGCGCCGAGCTGACTTCCGTGCGGACGTGGTAGTCCGGTGACATCTCGGCGCCCCAGGCGGCGTAGGGAATGGTGACCAGGGTGCTGCCGACGCGCAGGAACAGATACCAGAACCCGAGATAGGCGACCCCGCTCTCGATCGGCGGGTTCAGCAGCATCCAAAACGCCAACGCCAGCAGCGGGACACCAGCGGCGAGCCAGGTCTTGCGGCGCCCGAAGCGCGTCCGGTAACGGTCGCTGCCGTAGCCTATGAGCGGATCGGTGAAGGCGTCGAACAGCGCGGCCAGCGCGATGATCAAGCCGATCATGCTCAGATCGACGCCCACATCGGTGCTGTAGGCCCGCGGCAGCCAGACCCCAAGCGGATACCCGATCAGCGCAAGGGGAAACCCAAGGCTGCCGTAAATCCAGATGTTGCTGCGACTGATCGGCGTGGAGCGGATGCCCGCCGCCTGCACCTCTGCCATGCGCTGCTCCCCTGCACGCCTCGCCCTTGCGCCGCGGACGATGGCTAAAACGTCGACGAGAAATCTGAACCCAGTCCAAGGCTGAACCGCGACGCCCTCCTTCCGCGGAGACTAGCGCAGTTCCGAAGTGGCGTCAGGTGATGGCGCAGGCACGCCATAGCCGGCCGCGCCATAGCCGGCCGCGCTGTAGCCGACCGCGCGACCGGCCAGTACGAAGCTACTCTGCCGGCCCCCAGAGCTGCTCGAGCCGCGCTGCCCGACCACATGCCCGCTTGTAATACGCGTAGCGGATGGGGTTACGCAGGTAGTAGCCCTGGTGATACGCCTCCGCAGGGTAAAACGTGGTCGCCGCAGTAATCTCGGTGACGATGGGTGACGGCGCTGCCGGATCGGCCTCGAGCGCCTCCTTCGACGCCCGCGCGCGGCGCGCCTGATCGTCGCTGAGGTAGAAGATGCCCGATCTGTAAGCGCTGCCGCGGTCGCAGAACTGCCCGCCGGCGTCAGTGGGGTCGACGTTGCGCCAGAACACCGCGAGCAACGCGTCGTAGGTCACCTGCTCCGGATCGAAGCGCACCCGGACCGCTTCGGCGTGGCCGGTGCCACCCGCGACCACCTGACGATAGCTGGGATCGGACACATGGCCACCGATGAAACCGGACTCGGTATCGATTACGCCGGGCACTGGGTCGAACGCTTCTTCGACGCACCAGAAGCAGCCTGCCGCAAAGATGGCCGTTTCCGCCTGGACCAGCTCGGCTGCGGAGACGTCGCGGTCGAGGCCACGCTCGACGGGTCCGCCGCAGGCGGCGAGAGCCAACAGCACAATGAACATGCCGGTAAGGTGACGCTTGCTGAAAGCAATCATGTGAGATGCCTCGCTGAAGCCCGTACGACGTCGCCCCGCGCCCGCTGCGCAGCGCCTGTTGCATGCGCCCAGCACGTTCAGGGCGCGCGCAATCTGGCACTTGAACGCGATTGTAGCGGTTCCCGGCACCCCTGCAGGCACAGAAAGCACCGATAAATGAATTTGATCAACGATTTTTAAGAACCATTCGCTATATCACTCACTCGTGATTTTTTGTCACACTGGGCACCGAGGGTCAGATGTACTGCACTAAGCCGGGAAGGTTCGCGGTGCATTCGGGGGAAGTAATGTTTGCGCTCGACCGCACCGTATTTTCCGAGTCCATTCAGCAAGTCGTCATCCGTGCCGGGATGCGCGACCTTCCATTCTGTCCCTCCCTCGGCTCGCCTCCTCAGCCCACGACGCTGCCAGTCTTGGGCGTGATGCGGCCCCTGGGGATGTCATACCGCGAGAAAACAGGGCCCAGCGACCTGATCGAGGCGCATCAGTGGCGGCTGGTCGCCGCTGTTGGCAACGTGCGGCCATGCACAGCAGGCGGAGAGATCTAGATGGCTATTGCAATTGCGGTTGTCGTGCTGCTCGTGGCGACAGTTCTGTTCCACGTGTTGAGCCCCTGGAACCTGACGCCGCTGGCGTCGAACTGGGGAGCGATCGACGCCACCATCAACCTGACGTTCTGGGTGACTGGCCTCGTCCTGATCGCCGTCAACCTGTTCATGGCCTGGTGCATCGTCCGCTACCGCTACGACGAAAACCGCCGCGCTCTCTACGAACCAGAGGACAAGAAGCTCGAGGCCTGGCTCGTCGGGCTATCCACCCTCGGTATCGCCGCCCTGCTCGTCCCCGGCCTGATGATCTGGAACAACTTCGTGCACGTTCCCGAGGAAGCGCATGAAATCGAAGTGGTGGGCTCGCAGTGGCACTGGTACTTCCGCTATCCCGGCGAGGACGGCGTCTTCGGCCGCAGCGACCCGAGGCTGATCAGTGACGACAACCCGCTCGGTCTCGATCCGAACGATCCCGCTGGCCAGGACGACATCATCGTCATGACGCCGCGCGGCTACCTGCCGGTGGATCGACCGGTGAAGCTCAACCTGCGCTCCCGAGACGTATTGCACAACTTCAAGGTCGCCAACTTCCGCGCGAAGATGGACATGCTACCCGGGCAAGTCAGCTACTTCTGGATTACACCTACCCGAATCGGCGAGTACGACCTGGTCTGCGCGCAACTCTGCGGCATCGGCCATTTCGCGATGCGCGGCTCGGTGCACGTAGTCTCCGAGGAAGACTTCGAGGCTTGGCTTGCCCGACAGCCGACCTTCGCCGAACTCAATGGCCAGCGAGAGCCCGACCTGGCTGCCGGACAACGCCATTACGCCAACTGCATCGCCTGCCACGGCAATGAAGGCCAAGGTAATCAGCTGCTGAACTCTCCGGCCATCGCGGGCATGGAGGCGTGGTACACGAAGCGGCAGCTCGCCTACTTCCGCGAAGGCATCCGGGGCGCCCACCCGGACGACGAGTACGGACGCCAGATGGTGCCGTTCGCCACGCTGGTCGCGGATCCGCAGACGGAACGGGATCTCGCCGCCTACATAGAGCAGATGCCGCCGGTCTCGGTCGAGCAAACGATCACGGGCAACGCCCGGAGTGGCGAACGCCTCTACCGCACCTGCGGCGCCTGTCACGGCCGTGACGGCGAGGGCATCTTCGGCACCAAGGCTCCACGTCTCGCCGGTCTCGACGACTGGTATCAGAAGCGCCAGCTGCAGCACTTCCAGAGCGGCGTACGCGGCGGCCACCCGGACGACCACTACGGACCGCAGATGCGCGATATGTCGAAGATCCTGGTGAACGACGAAGCCATCCGCAACGTCATCGCCTACATCAATACGCTTACAGGCCACGAGCAATCACGCGCGCTGCCTGAATTGGCCGGGAGGAACGACTGATGGCCGAGCTCGGACACGACGCGACGTCCCATGCGCCGCCACGTGAAATGCCGGAGATGGAGCTGCCCCACGGGCACTCCTTCTGGACTACCTATGTTTTCAGCCAGGACGCGAAAACGATCGCAATCCAGTACTCGGTCACGGCCATCTCCGTCGGCCTGCTGGCGATGGTGCTGTCGATCCTGATCCGGCTGCAGCTCGGGTTCCCGAATACGTTTTCCCTGATCGACCCGTCCGCCTATCTGCAGTACGTCACCATGCACGGCATGATCATGGTCGTGTACCTGCTCACCGCCCTGTTCCTCGGCGGCTTCGGCAACTACTTCATTCCGCTGATGATCGGCGCTCGGGACATGGCGTTCCCATACCTGAACATGCTGAGCTTCTGGTTCTACTTCGTCTCGGTTCTGGTTCTGATCGCCAGTTTCTTCGTTCCCGGCGGACCAACCGGCGCAGGCTGGACGCTTTACCCACCGCAGCTCATAAGCGAAGGCACACCGGGCATCCACGGCGGCGTGATCCTGATGATGGTCTCCCTGGGGATCTTCATCGTCGGCTTCACCATGGGCGGCCTCAACTACATCGTGACCATCCTCCAGTATCGGACCCGCGGCATGACTCTGATGCGCCTGCCGCTGACGATCTGGGGCATTTTCCTTGCCACCATGCTTGCCCTGCTGGCGTTCCCGGCCCTGCTGGTGGCTGCTCTGATGGTACTGCTCGACCACCTCGCCGGTACCAGTTTCTTCATGCCTGCCATGTTCAGCATGGGCGAGCAACTGCCCCACGAAGGCGGCAGCCCGCTGCTGTTCCAGCACCTGTTCTGGTTCTTCGGCCACCCGGAGGTGTACATCGTGGCGCTGCCCGCCTTCGGCGTCGTCTCGGACATTCTCGCCACCCACGCGCGCCGCAACATCTTCGGCTACCGCATGATGGTGTGGGCTTTGGTAGCGATCGGCGGCCTGTCCTTCGTCGTCTGGGCACACCACATGTACGTGAGCGGGATGAACCCCTACTTTGGCTTCCTGTTTGCGACCACCACGCTGATCATCGCCGTGCCGACAGCCATCAAGGTCTACAACTGGGTGCTGACCCTGTGGCACGGCAACATCCGCCTGACCGTGCCCATGCTGTTCGCGATCGGCTTCATCTTCACATTCATCAACGGCGGCATGTCGGGCCTTTTCCTCGGCAACGTGGCGTTGGACGTACCGCTGGCCGACACCTACTTCGTAGTCGGGCACTTCCACATGGTGATGGCAGTGGCGCCCGTGATGACCATCTACGCAGCTATCTATCACTGGTATCCGAAAATCACCGGCCGGATGCTCCATGAGGGCATGGGCAAGATCCACTTCTGGGTGACCTTCATCGGTGCCTACTCCATCTTTTATCCGATGCACTACCTCGGCCTCATGGGCGTTCCGCGGCGTTACTTCGCCTGGGGCGAAACCGCGCCCTTCATCGGTGACGACGTCGTCATGCTCAACGCGGTGATTTCCATTGCGGCCATTGCCGTGGCGGCAGCACAGCTTCTGTTCATCTACAACCTGATCCGCAGCCGCAAGCACGGCGAGGAGGCGGGCCCGAATCCGTGGCAAGCCACCACGCTGGAGTGGCAGACAGAGCACACGCCGCCAACGCACGGCAACTTCGGCAAGGAGCTGCCGGTGGTCTACCGCTGGGCCTACGACTACAGCGTTCCGGGCACGAAGTACGATTACATCCCGCAGAACGTACCGCCAGAAGAAGTCGAGATGGCAGAGCCGGCTGCAGGAGCCGCAAAGACATGACGATCACGCTTGTCTTTCTCGCCGCGCTTCTGGCGTTCTTCCTGGGCTGGGTCCTCAGCCGCACGGTGAACGTCGAGCCGTGGGTGGCGGACGGTGGCAGCATTAACGACCATCTGCCCGAGATCCTGACCACGCCACGCGTGGGTCTGGCGATCTTCCTCGCCGTAGCATCCTCCGTGTTCGCTCTGTCCATCAGTGCCTACCACATGCGCATGGATTGGGGTCCGGACTGGCTTTCGGTGCCGTCGCCCGCCCTGCTGTGGGTCAACACGGTGATTCTGGTGCTCGGCAGCCTCGCTCTGCAGTGGAGCTGGAATGCGGCACGCCGTGATGATCCAGCGGGACGCCGGCGCTGGCTGTACGTGGGCGGTGCCCTGACCTGCGCCTTTTTCGTTGGGCAGATCCTGGTCTGGCGCGATCTGACCGCCGCCGGCTACTACGTTACCGCCAATCCGGCGAACTCCTTCTTCTACTTCATGACCGGGCTGCACGCTCTGCACCTGCTCGGCGGCCTCGTCGCCTGGGTCCGGACCGTAAAGCGGGATCGCGACGACACACCCTCCGATGTCGTCTGCACCAGCGTCGAGTTGTGCACGATCTACTGGCACTACCTGCTGGTCATCTGGTTCATCCTGTTCGCGCTACTGCTGACCACCTGAGTACGAGGAGAGACACCGTGGCTGAATCGGCCTCCCAGGAAACGCCGCCTCCCGGACTTACCGGGGTGATCTCGGACTGGTCGTCAGATCAGACCACATTCAAGGGCGCAGGCTGGGGCAAGCCCATGATGTGGCTCTTCATCCTGAGCGACATCTTCATTTTCGGCATGTTCCTGCTCGGCTACATGGTTGCGCGGTTGTCGACGCCGGATCCCTGGCCGGACCCGGCGGAAGTGTTCGCACTCACCATGTTCGGCGTGCAGATTCCCTTGCTGCTCATCGCCATCATGACCTTCATCCTGATCAGTTCCTCCGGCACGATGGCGCTGGCGGTGAAATACGGTTACGAGCGCAACCGCAAGGTCTGCGGTCGCCTGATCCTGGCTACAGCCGCACTCGGGGCGATTTTCCTCGGCATGCAGGCCTTCGAGTGGTGGATCCTCATTTCCGATGGCGTCCGGCCATGGGGTAACCCCTGGGGCGCGGCCCAGTTCGGCGCGACTTTCTTTCTGATCACAGGATTCCACGGCACGCACGTCACGATCGGCGTCATTCTGCTCCTCTACATGTACCGCAAGGTCATGCGAGGCGATCTGGAAGAGGGTCGACCAGGTGCCATTACCGGGCGCAAGGGGCGCTGGGAGATGGTCGAGATCGCCGGCCTGTACTGGCACTTCGTCGATCTCGTTTGGGTATTCATCTTTGCATTCTTCTATCTGTGGTAAGGGGAGCCGGGCCATGAGCGATCACGAACACGACAGCCACTCACTTAGAAACTATTTCTGGGTCTGGGGTTGGCTGTTCGTCTTGAGCGTCTGTTCCTACGTCGTCGACATTTCGCCGATCAACCAGATGCTCAAGTGGGTTCTCATTACCGTTTTCATGTTCCTGAAGGCAGGCATGATCATGCATGTCTTCATGCACCTGCAGCTCGAGCGACTCTCGCTCGTGACCATGGTCATCGTGCCGCCCGCCGTGATGCTGTTCGCGCTGTTCGTGTTCGGGTTCGAAGGGACACACATCGAAAACGTCCGCGAAAACTTTTTCCTGAATATCGAATTCACCCGCACCGAGGCGGGCTGAAACGCAACGGGCGCCCTTAAGGGCGCCCGTCGATCACCTCACTATCGGCCTTCGAGCCCGCAACTCAGGGCAGGCTCTCGACCACAATCTTCCGGAAGCGGTTCTGGCCGGCAATGACCCACTTCGGTGCGCCGCGCGCCTTGCCCGCCTTGCGCACAGTGGGATGCCCCTTCAGCAGCTTGTTGACGATGGGTCCGTGCTCCGGCTCGACGTCGACGAAGAAGACATGCTTGCCCTCCTCGAGCAGTTCCTGAAACTGCTTGAAGTGCACGTTGGGTGTCTGAATGCCCCAAAGTCCTCCTTCCCAGGTGAAGAAACCGAACATGATCACAGCGAGGAAAACAAACGGGATCCAGCCGGCCGGCGTGTCCGTCCAGCCTGCGAGGTAGGCGACGCTGAGTACCAGCATGGCCATGCAGGCACCAATACCTGCACCAATCAATCCGGAATGGATGATGTCCTTCTTCATCAGTGACGTGACCGCGTGCAGATGATGGTGGTTGTCGGCACCCGTGTCGTCCAGCGTCAGAACGTGAATCTGCGGGGTCGTAAGGCCCGCCTCTTCGAGTTCCTCTTCGAACCGCTCAAGATCGTCTAGGTCGTCACTGGTAAAAAAATAACGCTTCAATGCCATGGGCAGGCTCTCCCCTCTTCATTATTTGCGCCAAAAACGGCAAGACCGCGGCGCATCAGCTCCGACGCACCGCCGCTGGAATCATTCGAAACACAAGCCAATACGATTCGAAGGCGTTCACATGGAACGCAGAACCCCAATGATGTGGCCGGCGGGGCGTCTGCGTCCCCTCGTGGACCGACCTGATCTGTGCAGCAGATCGCCTTCTGCAGTGGCGTCACCTCATGATCGCCACCCGGCTGCAGGGATGGCGACCTCCATACGGCTGCCGATACTCTAATCATCAGCACGCGCGCAGGCGTTTACAAATCAGCAGCTAGACCGATGCGTCATTAGCGAAGAGTTTCTTTAGAACTATATCGCGCCTACTCAGGCGGTCTGCACCGCGGTCTGAGCGTCGACCACTCCATACTGAACGGCCAGCTGCTCCATAGTTGCGAAGAACTCCTGCCGCACCTCAGCCAGGATGTCAGCTACCGGCCGCACTGAATCAATTCTTCCCGCGACCTGACCGGTGAGCGGGATCGCCGCTTCCATGTCGCCACCGAAATACAGCGACTTGGCATCACCGAACTGGCCCCAGACGTTATTCTCGATCTCACGCTCGAGCCGCGTGGTCCGCTCCGTGCGCAGGGCACGCAGCGCCGGCGAGAAAAACCGGTTTAGAAAAACGGTATCAGTTTCCTCCGCCGCCACGATGGCCTGCTTCCAGTTGTCATGAACCGGAGACTCCGCTGCCGAAACCATACGAGTGCCCATCTGCACCGCTTCCGCACCTAGACAGAACGCTGCCGCCATACTTGCACCATCGACGAAACCACCGGCCGCGATTATCGGGACGTCCACCTTCGAGCGCACGAGCGGCAGCAGCACCATGGTGGAGACATCCTTCGGGTTCTTAAAGCCGCCGCCCTCGGCCCCCTCGACCACCAGGCCGTCTACGCCCGCTTCCACGGCCTTCAGGGCCGCCTTCAAACCGGGAACCACATGGAACACCGTCAAGCCCGCTTCCTTCAGTTCGGCGGTATAGCGTTCCGGGTTTCCCGCCGAGGTGGTCACGAACGTCACGCCCTGATCGATCACAAAGCGGACGATATCCGGATCGCGCACGAAGGCTTGGGCGATGTTGACGCCGAAGGGCTTGTCCGTGAGTTCGCGCATCTTCGCGATTTCCTCGCGAATCGCGTCGAGTTCGCCGGATGAGGTTTCGATGATGCCCATGCCCCCGGCATTGGATACGGCAGCCGCAAGCTGGGAGCGGGCAATCCAGCCCATGGGAGCCTGAACGACGGGAATCTCGATGCCGAGCATTTCGGTGATGCGGTTGTGAAAGGGCATGGACTTTATCCTTTTTGACTTTGGGGTGGCGTTGCTCAGAGCTGTACCGGCAACTCCAGATGGCGTTCGTAGATGCGTTCCTGATGGGCGCGGATGCGCTCGTCGCAGGCGGCCATGATCTCCGGATCGGAACAGGTGTAGGCGGTACGGATCATGTCAGCCATGGGTAATTGTTCCGGCGGGAGCGGCCGGATCAGGTTGAGAAAGGTTGCGAGGTAGATGTCGACCGCCGTGAGCCGGTCTTGCATCACGTAATCGTGGCCGTCGAGACGACGCGAGAACGTCCCGAGCAGCTCGATCACGCGCGCCTTTCCAACCTCGTCTGCACCGTCATGCCAGCCGTAACGCGGGGCCAGGTACTCGGCCACCTGGCGCGGAAAGCCCTCGCCCGGCTGAATGCCGAACGAAACGCCCATCATGACCAGCCGCTGACTCCAGCCGAGACCCATCTCACCACAGATCTCGTGACTGAAACCGAGCGCAAGCGCGCGCTGCTCCGGATCGCCGGGCAGCAGCGTCGGCTCCGGAGCGATGCGTTCGGCCAGCAGCAGGATTTCCGCCCAGCCCGTCCGGACGCGCTCCTCATCGAAGATCACCGCCGGCACGCCGACGTTGCCGACCCACCGCGCAGCCGCGTCCTGGGGCTCGTCCTCAGACCACTGAGCGAGGACGTAATCGATGCCCTTGACCCGGAATATGCCTTTCGCGGCCTCGGTCCAGGGACTCGGCACACCCGCCAGACTCACCATTCTCAAGCCGCTGAGCTGCCGCGCCGCAGCGATGCTCACCACTTCCACCATGCTCAGTCCCAACCGAAACGATCGACGAAGAAAAGTTCCTTGCCCATCCACATGGTCGAGCGCTTGAAGTCGATGAACTTCGCCTCGTCCTCGATGGCACGTTCATTGGCGCGCTGGACCTCGACGCCCTCGCGCCGGATCGCCCGGTCCACCCATACTTCGGCGTGCCCGTCGTAGGGATCCACCGCCGTCCCCCTGGCCGCACGCAGCGTCTCTTCCATTTCACTCTGCAGACGGTGTACCTGCTGGTAGCGATGAATGCCTGCCGCCTGCGCCTGGCTGCGGATGAGCGGGCCGTGATGCATGCGCCAGTAGCGCTGCCCGGCCTCGAAGCCGAGTGCACTGCGCAAACGCAGGGGGAAGTAAAGCTTCTGCCAGCTCGACCGCGGCGTGGCAATCAGCGCCTCGCCTTGCGGATTGACCTGCGGGTATTCGACATTGAGCCAGAGCGGGCTCTGCGGCAGATCGATGAACTTCGCTTCGTCCTCGAGCAGCATGGCGCCCGCAGCCTGCCCTTCGGAGCTCGCCATGGTCTCGGCGAGCGCCTCGTCGGATTCGAACCAGAGTTCCGCGACGCCGTCATAGGCTGGCTCCATGCCGCCTCGCGCCGTCTGCATGGCCGCATTCACCGGATCGTCCACGGCGTGGACCTGCACATAGCGGCGGATGTCGAGCACCGTTGCCACACTCGCCACCAGCGGACCGTGGGTTTCACGCCAGTAGCGCTGAAATGCGTCAAGGCTGAGCTCCGGCTTGCGCCTGAGCAAGTACACCAATCGGATCACACGCATCTCCCCACCATGCAAGCGACTGCTGATCCTCCCCCAGGCGACGACAGGGCGCAACGTCGCCACGCTGGGCGCCCTTTCGAATATTTCACATCCGAAACAAAGTCTGTTACAAATGTGTGAAGGTGGCGGTCGTGACCCCGGCACGTCAGCCGTGCGTTCACCAAGTGCCTAACGGGACGCGCATACAAAGGGTCAAAGATCTGTCCCAAGTGCGTAAAGAAGAAAAGAACCGCATACGCGCAGAAGGGACTCATAGAAAACTGGAATCCGGGGAGGGCCAGGTTCGAGCCGATTCGCTTTTTCTCCTTCTGCGTCCAAATCAAGTTGCCAGTCAATATACGGCTGGATTGTTTCAACGCATGCGCAGGATTTTTCGCGCACGGGATAATTTGCCTCGAAACCAACGCCTGGTGGTGCTGCCATCTACAGCCCTTGGCCCGGATATTGGGATCGATGCGGAGAGATCGTTAGCCAGGGCGAGCCCTGGGACACATTACCGGCGCGCCGAGCACAAAGGGCTCTGCTGCCGTCGCCAACCACAGGGGAAGTTGTCAATGTCCAGCAAGCTGACCAGCAACCGCACATTGCAGAGGGCCATCCTGGCCTGCTCCATTCCAGCGGCGCTCGCCGCACTGCCCGCAGGCGCACACGCCCAGGCCATCGAAGAGATCGTCGTGACCGGCTCGTTCATTCGCGGAACACCCCAGGATACCGCATTGCCGGTAGACGTCATGACCCGCCAGGACCTGCAGGATGCCGGTAACCCCACCATCCTGGA
>SLQW01000015.1 GCA_007131295.1 Pseudomonadales bacterium
TCGAAGTGGTGCTCGTGCAGTCGGACCCGGACATGGAGTCTGTGGCGGTGGACATGCTGGGGCCCAGAGACCGAGTGGTGTGCATCGGCGGCAACACGCCGGACGAAAGCTACCTCAATGGCCTCTCTGTGGTACGGGTCGCAGAGCACGAGAAGGCGGATTCACTTCACCCGGGCATCGGGTTTTTGTCAGAGAACGCTCAGTTCGCTGAGCTCTGTCGCAGTCATGGCATCAATTTCATCGGTCCTCCCGTAGAGTCGATGGAGACCATGGGCAACAAGTCCAACGCGATCAATACCGCACGCAGGCTCGGCGTCCCCGTCGTGCCTGGTTCGCACGGTATCGTCACCCAGGTCGATCGAGCCTCCAGCGTCGCGGAGCAGATCGGCTATCCGGTGCTGATCAAGGCGGTGCATGGTGGTGGTGGTAAGGGCATACAGGTCGTGGAGCGACCGGAAGACTTCCACGACTTGTTCCGGCAGGTGGCGGCCGAGGCCCGCAACGCCTTCGGCAACGGTGATGTCTATCTGGAGAAGTACGTACTCTCGCTTCGTCATATCGAAGCGCAGCTGCTGCGGGACACGCACGGCAACACCCGGGTGCTCGGGATCCGTGACTGCTCCGTGCAGCGCAACAAGCAGAAGGTCGTCGAGGAGTCAGGTTCCACAGCCCTGTCTGCTGAAATGGAAGCCAAGGTGCTCGAGTACACGGCGGCCCTTGCCGGCGAAGTGGGCTATTTGGGCGCCGGTACCGTCGAGTTCATCTACGACGTTGCCAACGATGCCGTCTACTTCATGGAGATGAATACCCGTCTGCAGGTGGAGCATCCGGTCACCGAGTATGTTTCGGGCGTCGACATCGTGGCGGAGCAGTTCCGGATAGCGTCGGGCGAGTCTATCGCCGACCTTGCGATCGGCAATGATGGCTATGCGATCGAGGTGCGGGTAAATGCCGAGAAGGTGATCGTCGGGAATGACGGCAGGATTCTGTTCCGCCCCGATCCTGGCACCGTGACGCGCTGCGAGCTGCCGCCAGCGGAAGGCATTGATGTCATCACGTCCGTCGGCACCGACAAGGTGGTTTCGCCCTTCTATGACTCCATGGTTGCGCAGATCATCGCGCACGGCACTGACCGTGATGCGGCTGCTGATCGCCTACTGGCTTATCTCGATCAGGTGCGCATCGAAGGCATTTGTACCAATCTGGCATTGCTCAAGCGGGTTCTTGCCGATGCGACCTTCCGCGGCGGCGATTACGACACGAGCTATCTGGAACGTCTGCTTACAACGCTCGATCCCGAGGAACTCATCGAGGAGATGCAGCAGGAGGCAGGCGTGGACGGTGCGCCTGTGGATGCCGCCGACCTGCGCATCGAGGGCATTGACGAACTCAAGGTCCTATCTCCGTCCACGGGCGTCTTCTACATCACGCCGTCGCCCTCCGAGCCGGAGTATGTCTCCGTAGGCGATTCGGTAACGGTGGATAAGACGTTGTGTCAGCTCGAGGCGATGAAGATCTTCTCGCCTCTGACCCTGGCCAGTTTCAATCAAGGTGAGGTCGAGTTGTATCCGCCGGATCAGCGCTATGTGATCACCCGCATCAATATCGCCAATGGCCAGCAGGTGAATCCCGGCGATCTGCTCTTCGTGGTCAAGCCGAAGAGCGCCATGGAGTCGGCGGCCTGAGCGCAGCTGGGGGCTGTTCAGCTCCGGACTAGCTTGCCGTAATCCACCGTCAGCCAGCGTTCCGGTTCGATGCGCACCACGATGGAGTCGTCTGTTCCACTCGCCTCCGCGTAGCGGTCGCCGCCCTTGGTGCCGAGGTAACGCCGCGCCATGGGCCGGAGGTCCTTTTCCAGATCGGCCTCGCGGATTTCGCTTACCTGACCCTCGACGCTGACATAGCGATACGGCGCGGTCTCGGTCTGGGCGACGAGCGTGACCCGCGTGCCCGGTCCGAGCAGCTTGCCCTTGCGGGATCCACGTCCCGTGATCACTTCGATGGCACCGCCCGGTTCGTAGGCGTACCAGATGGGCGCCGTCAGCGGCGCGCCCCCTTCCGACCTCGGAATCGCGAGAACACCGACGTGGAGATCGGCAAGAAAGGCTTCACGCTCCGCCTGGCTCATTCGCGTGTCGCTCACGGCGTCTTCTCCGTCAATGGCCTGCGGTCGTTGCAGACGGTGCGCCGCCGGCGGTGGATGCAGTGGCTTCCGCGTGGGTGTAGCGAACCGACCCGAACAGCATCTCGTCCCAGCTCTGAAGGCCCCACGTCACTTCGACGTCCGGGTCCGGGTTGGCCCGGTTCTGGGCCGAATTGTCCCAGCTCGTGCGATGCACGAGCGTGGTCCCGGCCGGCAGCAGCACCGGTTCCGCGAGAACGTAGTCGTGCTGCCAGTTGAAATCATAGTTGGGCACCGACAGCAGTATCTCCTCGCGCCCGTCCGGATACACCGCAATGAACGAACTCGAACGGCCTCGGTAGTGCGCATGCGGCAGCAGGCTGTGAATCAGCACGTCACGGTCGAAGGTGTGGGCGGCTTCCTCCGTATGGTTGCGGGCATGGGGTGGAATCCGGATGCGAGGATTGATCAGGACCAGATTGCGCAGCTCCTTGGCCGGAGGTTCGTCTGCGAAGTAGAGCGCCATGCGGGTCACATCCGTCGTCGCGCGGCCCATGGTCGTGTAGTGCATCTGCAGGATGAAGATCGCTTCCGGATCCAGATAGACGCCGGTGCCCTGCGGATACTCTGTCGGGCCGCCGCCTGGCACGAAACCGCCGAGCGCCGACCCGAGTGCGCCTTCGCGTGCATGCTGGCCTTCACGGCCAGCGAAGGTGGCGATGATGTGATGTACCACGGCGCGATCGCCGGGCGCGAAGTCCACGGCCCTGACCCAGACCCCCTCTTCCAGCGGATTCGAAACACGGGGGTGCTGATAGGGAATGACGCCCGTGGCGGGAACCTCGAACGCCGGCAGCTCGATCACCAGATCGGGCTCGCCGAGCTCCCATTCCGGCCAGTCCCGGGCGGCGAGGGCAGGCAGTGGGTCTGTCCCCTCGCCGCGGGGGGCACCGGCATCGACCCAGTGTACGAGGGTTCGCCGCTCTGCGGCCGTCAGGCTGCGCTCGTTGCTGAACTCGCCATGATGCCGGTCCGCATGCCAGGGTGGCATGCGATCGGTTCGAAGTACCTCGCGGATCATCGGCGCGAACCCATGAACGATGGCGTACTCGGACATCGCGAAGGGGCCGATCCCACCCGGCCGGTGGCAGGCGACGCAGTGCTCGGCGATCAGCGGTGCGACGTCCTTGACGTAGTTCGGCGGTTCTCCGGCGCGCTGCTCCCGGTGCGGGAAATGCACCAGGCAGCCCTCGGGCTCCACTTCGGCCTGGGTCACGGCCTCGCCGCCGAGTACCGCGTCGAGTGCGTCGGTGAGGAAATGCTGTCTCGCCTCAGGTCGCTGAGCCTGATACGAGACCCGGTCGTCGACCGGACCACGGTATGCAAGGCGCCAGCCTTCGGGATCGATGACGAAGGTTTCTGCCGTGCGGCGTACGGCCAAGGTCTCGCCGATGAGCTGGCTGTCATCCATCAGAATCGGAAAGTCGATGGCGAACTCGTCGGCTTCCTGGCGAATGCGCTCGCGGTCGTCTTGGAGATTCGCATTCAGCAGCAGGAAGACCACGTTCTCGTCGGCGTAGGCATCTCTGATTTCGGCCAGCCGCGGCAGCTGATTGCGCACGATGGGGCAGCCGTTGCCCTGTACCATGAGCACGATGGCGCTCGCATCGGAGTAGTAGTACAGCTCGTGCGACTCACCGCGATGATCCAGCAGACGAAAGTTGTCCACCCGATCTCCGGGCGCCAGTGCCAGCGCCGCCTGCGCCAGCAGGGTGCCGCTCGCAATTGCGGCCCAGGCCAGCTTGTTCATCCGCATCTCTCCTCCCTCGGGGCCTCAGGGGCGGCTGCAGCGCCACTCTCGGCGTCCCCTGGAGCAGAAAGCTAAGCCCGGCAGCTGCCTTTGGCAATGCCTGGCACCGCGGACCACTCACGGAAGACTGTCGATCCAGGCGCCGATCAGCGCTACGCCCTCCGAGTCGACCCGATGGCTTGCGACCGGCGGCATGCGGGTCGCATCGAGACGGCGCATGCGCTCCCAGAGCACGCTCGCCTCCTTCGCGCCTGCTGCGATGATGCGCGCTTCCTCGATGCCGAGGTCGCTTCCCTGCGGGACTTCCCCAAGCGCTGCCATCGCTGCCGGCGGCGTGTCGAAGCGCAGGTCGAGCGCCACGTTGGTTCCGCCTTGGGGTTGATGGCAGGCGGCGCAGTTCACGTGCAGGTAGGCACGCGCCCGCCGCTCGAGGTCCTCGCCGGCGTCTTCGAGCTCCGGAAAGAGGTCGAACGCCGTAGGGTCTCCGATACGGCTGGTGAACAGCCCGATGTGGTCGTAGGTCCGGAGCTGGTTGTCGCTGGCGAGCGGGAAGGCAAACTCTCGGCTCAGCTGCCGGGTCTCGAACCCGAGGGCCGCGCCCGTGGCTGGAACGTGGCAGCGAAGGCAGTCGGTCCGACTCGGGTAAACGTAGTCGAAGGTCAGCGGGCCATCAGGTCCCGCGACCGTGATGGCTTCCTGCTCGCGGGCCAGCAGCAAGGTGGCGTCCTGGCCATCCGGATCCCAGCGGTAGGTGAAGCCCTCCCAGCCGGCGTCGCGATGCAGCATGAGTCGGGTTTCGAGGCGTCGCAGGCTGCCGTCCGCGAGTTCGATTTCGAAGTGCTTCACGAGCACGCTGCCCACGGGGAGTTCCCAGGGCGTGCTGGGGTCGAAGCCCATGGCCGCGCCATCCGGCAGACCGAACCAGCGCTGCTTGGTGCTGCCGTCGGACCAGAACGGAATCTGGACATCGTAGGCGATCAGGCCCGAAGCGGGTGTGAGCGTGGCGAGATCGCTGAAGATGCCTGTGTCCGACAGAGCCATCGCCGGAGGGGGCAGGGCGCCTGGATCCGGCGCCTGGAAGCGGTGCAGCGTTCCTGCGAGGGACACGATGTAGAGTTCTCCGGCCCCGTCCTCGCCGAAGGAGGCCAGCTGGGGAACGTTTCCGAGATGCTCGATCTCGACCGTGCCGTCGGCTTGGCGCAGGGCCCAGACATCACCGGTGACGAAGTCGCCGAACACGTAGGCTCCGAACAGGTCCGGGAAGCGTGCCCCCCGATACACGTAACCGCCGGTGACGGATCGGCCGACGCTGTGGGGGTACTCGTAGAGAGGTGGTTCGAAGGTCGCTCCCGGCGGCGTATTGTCGGAGTTCGCGAAGAACTCCGTGCCCTCGAACACGCGCCAACCGTAGTTGCCGCCCCGGACCACGACGTTGATCTCCTCGATGGCGTCCTGGCCCACATCCGCGAGCCAGAGCTCGCCGGTATTGCGATCGAAGCTCATACGCCAGGGGTTGCGCAGGCCGTAGGCCCAGATCTCCGGCTGCGCGCCCGCAGTGTCCCGGAACGGGTTGTCGCTCGGAATGTCGTAGGCCAGCGCCGGATCCCCAGGATGGACGTCGATGCGCAATACGCTGCCGAGCAGCGTGGCGAGGTTCTGGCCGTGATCCTGCGGGTCGCCGCCGCTGCCGCCGTCGCCCAGCGCGATGTAGAGGAAGTCGTCCGGTCCGAAAGCGAGCATGCCGCCGTTGTGGTTCTGAAACGGTTGTTCCACCTCCAGAAGAATGCGTTCGCTGCCGAGATCGACCGCATCGGTGGTCGGACCCCAGGTGAAGCGGGCGATGACGGATCGCCTCGGTCCTGATGGCAGCGAGTAGTGAACGTAGATGAAGCGGTTGCTCTGAAAGGCAGGATCGAAGGCCAGTCCGAGCAGGCCCTGCTCGCTGGCGGTGGCGACCCGACCGCTCAGATCCAGGATCGTCGCCGCGCTGGCGACGTCGTCGGCTGGCGAGAATGCGCGCATGCGGCCGCCCTTCTCCAGCACGACCAGACGCTCCTCGCCCGGAACCCCGGCCAGGAACAACGGCTGCGTGAAACCGAGTGCGGGGAAGGCGCGGGTGACCTCGACCTCGACGCCGGCGCCGTTCGCGGCGCCGGGCAGGACGAGAGCCGCCAGCGGTTCGCGTTCCTGGAGCCCGAACGGCGGCGCGTCCGGATCCGTGGGAGGTGCGGGCACCATCGGCGGTGGGTCGTCATTACCGCCACCGCCACCGCCACAGCCGAAAAGAAGCAGCGCCAGGACGAGCATGCAGATCTGCCGGCTGGCCATGATGCGCAACCTCCTACCCGGAAGCTTAGCCCGCATCGGCGCCGGCTACAGCAGGAGCTCGATGGCACCGGCGATCAGACACGCTGCGCCCAGGGCCAGAATGACCTGACTGCTGATGCGGCGGAAAAGGGTTTCGTCCAGGCGGTCCAGGACCCGCGTGCCCACCCGGGTTCCAACGATCGCCATCGGCACCACGAGCAGGAACAGCCAGAGCGGGGCTTCCCCTTCCCTGAGCAGCGGCTCCCCGGCGACGAGAAGCAGGCCACCGTAGTAGAGCAGTTTGGTGAGGTGGCCCACGGTCTGGGTAATGGCCTTGGTGGCAACGATCTGGTGGCGATCGAGCGGACTGCGCTGAAAGAACAGATCGAGCAGCGGGCCCGACGCGCCCGCGAGCAGCTGGGCCGCGGTCACCGACAGTCCGCAACTGAACGCCACGCTGCGCCGTTCGATGACGAATGCGATACGTGCCGGGACGAACAGCGCCAGCCAGGGCATCAGACCGATCATCAGCAGCACCAGACCACGGTCGGGCACGATGCGGACGGCCGCGAACAGAGCCACGCAGCTGCCGCTGCCGGCCAGATACGGCAGCAGTACCCGCCAGCGTATGTGCCTCCGCAGATACCAGGCCCTGGAGCCGTTGGCGCCGGCCTGGGTCACCCCGTGCAGGATCATGGCCACCGGCACGCTGTAAAGCGCGACCAGCAACGCCATGAGGATCATGCCGCCCGCCATGCCGACGATGCCGGAGAGGATGCTGGTCAGCAGTACGACGGTCAGCACGAACAGCGGCAGCATACCTATGAGCTCTGCTTCCTCCATTGGTGCGCGGCGGCACCGGAAGGATCTGATTCTGCGGGCTGCGCTTGAGTGAAAAAAGCGACTTGAAGGAATAGCATATAGTCTGTCAAGGAAAGCATGTTCAAGCGATGATCGAGAATCTGGAAACGCTGATTACGCTGTCGCGCACCGGCACCATGCTGGAGGCCGCGACCGTGCTGAAGATCTCCCAGTCGGCGGTGAGCAAGCGCATCACGGCCCTGGAGCGGCACTACGACCGGCCGCTCATCGAGCGCTATGGGCGCCGGGTCGTGCTCACGGCCGACGGTACCCGGCTCGTGGAACGGGTGACACCGCTCGTTGCCGAGCTGCGTAGCGTGTTTCTGGAGGAACCGGCCCTGCAGCGAGGCAAGGTCATCCTCGGCGTGTCTGAAGCCATCCTGGCCTCCTGGGCGCCGACGCTGTTCGCCCGCGTCCGGAAAGCCCAGCCCGAACTGGAGTTCGAATTTCATGCGCAGCGCTCGCCCGTGGTCCTCGATCGGATCCGCTCCGGTGAATACATGGTGGGGCTGTGCACGGGATCCGCCGAGGCCGATACGGACCTGGTTTCCGAGGTGCTGCGCCTGGAGCCTATGGTCATCGTGCCCTCGGCCCTCGGCACCTGCGGCTATCCGGCGGACGGCGAGCTGCCGGTGATCACGATCGAATCCCGTTCCGGTGCCTGGGCCTCTATCGAGGACGACATGCACCGCCTGGGTATCCGTCGCGAGACGTCACTGGAGTCGTTCTTCGCGGTGGCGCAGATGGCGCTTGCCGGATTCGGGCACGGACTTATCCCGCGCGGTGTCGCGCGCACTCTCGGCGTGCCGGATGCTAAGTGCATCGACATGGGTCGTCGCGGATTGAATCGTCCGGTACGCTTCGTAGCGCGCAAGTCCATGTTTTCCCGCCCGCTGATCCAAAGCTTCTACCGCTGCATGCAGGAACAGACCAGGGCGATGTTCGAGGCGGAGTCTCATGGCTGATCTCATCCTGCACCACTACCAGGGCTCGCTGTTCTCGGAAAAGATCCGGGCCATTTTCGGCTTCAAGGGGCTGACCTGGCACAGCGTCGAGATCCCACCGATCATGCCGCGACCGCTCCTGATGCCTTTGACGGGAGGCTATCGGCGTACGCCCGTGCTGCAGGTGGGTGCCGACATCTTCTGCGACACCCATGTCATCACCGAATTCCTGGAGGATCTGCACCCGCAGCCGCCGCTGCACCCGGATACGCTCGGCTGGGCCGTCCGCACCCTCACCGCGCACGCAGACGGCCATCTTTTCCGGGTGGTCGTGGCCCTGTGCTTTCAGCCGAAGGCTGCGGCGGCCACGCTCGGCACCCTCGGCGAGGACATGGCGAATCGGTTCGCTGCGGATCGGGCGGAACTCGTCAAGGGTGCGCAGGGGCTGGCGACGCTGCCGCCGGACGTTGCGGAAGTGGAACTCGCCGATCTGCTCGGCCGTTTCGAGGCCCAGCTCGCCGTCACGCGCTGGGCCTGCGGCGGCATGCCATCCCTGGCCGATTTTGCCCTGTACCACTGCCTCTGGCTGGTCCAGAACAACCCCGTCGTGCACGAACTCCTGCTCCCCTACGCGCGAACGCGTGAGTGGATGCAGCGCCTTGCGGGCTTTGGTCATGGGGTGCGCAAGGAGATGAGCGCTGAGGATGCGCTCGCGGCGGCAAGAGAGGCGGAACCCATGGCGTTGGAGATCGCGTCCGGGCACCTTCCCGAGGGCGTAGCCCAGGGGGATACCGTGTCTGTCACCCCTACGGACTACGGTCTCATTCCCGTGACGGGCACGCTGGACTACTGTACGTCTCACGCCTGTGCAGTCCTGCGTGAGGATGACGAAGCCGGCCGCGTGCGGGTGCACTTCCCGCGCACCGGCTTCCGGATCGATCCGGCCTGACGCATCACGCCGCGACGGAGCAGAGTGCGCGATGGGTTCAGGTAGCGTTCGCGAAGGCCTGCGCCCAGAGAGCGCGTTCCCAGGCGCGTGGATCGCGCTCGACGCGAGCTGGCACGGCGGCGATCCAGGCCCATCGATTGCGTGTATCCCAGGGCTGCCAGCCAGGAACGGCAGCTGCGGGATGGCCATCGCGAGCGAACGCGCACCAGCTGTCGATCATGCCATCTGACAGCATCCAGGCGCGGTCATCAGTACCCGCGAAGCGCGCCATGCCGGGCGCATCCAGGGTGCCGAACACGAACGGAATCTCGAGGGCGTGACAGGCGCCGAGGCGACCTTTCAGCGCCGGAGACGGCCACGCGAAAAGGTAGTTCCACGTCTGTGCGCCGATTGACGCGCGGAGAGCCGCCAATTCGAGCAGCGGACGCCGGTAATGCAGTTCCGTCTCCGCCGCCGCCAGGCACTCGACGACCGAAGCGCCGGGCCTCTGCCTTGCGTAGCCATCGAGCAGGGCGTCGGCAACCGGCTCCGGAGCAGAGGTGAGCTTCGCCAACGCGCGGGCGAGTCTGGCGGAGGCAGTCTCGCGATCCATATTCCTCCGGGTCGCCAGAAACAGCCGCTGCTCGTCGGTGTTGCTGCCGAGTATGAGCGGTCTGTCTCGGTTCGCAGGCCGTTCCTGGGCAGCCGCGCCGTCGGTAACGACGAGGTCGCCATCGCATAGCGGCCGGAAGGCACCGCGACCGGTGGCGGCTCGAATGCGTGTCTCGACTTCCTGCTGAGCCGCCAGGATCTGGGCGACGGGCAGTCTGCGCCAGACCTCCACGTCGCTGCTGCCGACGACGTCCGCGAAGGCTGCACGCGTGCGCTCGGCTGACGCCGAGTCCGCGATCCAGCTGGCGGCGCCCGACTGCACGATACCGCTCTGGAACAGGTCGTCGGCTGCAGGAACGCCCATCAGCGTCAGCAAGCACATCGCGCCCGCCGACTCGCCGAACAGGGTGACGCGCTCAGGGTCGCCGCCGAACGCCTGGATGTTTCGCTGCACCCAGTTCAGGGCGGTGAGTTGATCCCGAAGTCCCGCGTTGTTGCAGTCCTCCGTGTGCAGGAAGCCGAGCGCGCCCAGGCGATAGTCGAAGGTGACCAGCACCACGTCACCGCGCGCAACCAGACGCTCGCCGCTATGAATCGGATCGGACGCAGAACCGTTGACGAAGCCGCCACCGTAGATCCAGACCAGCACGGGTCGTCGCCCGACGGTGTTCGGCGTCACCACGTTGACGTTCAGGCAGTCCTCGCTGGTGCGCGCGACCGGGCGTGAGCCGAGGGTGGGACCGGGGACCTGCGGCGGGCCGGGCGGGCGACGATCTGCTGCCCGAACGCCAGCCCAGGGCTCTATCGGTTGCGGCGCCCGGAACCGCAGAGCACCGACCGGGGGCGTTGCATAGGGAATGCCGTCGAAACGGAGAACGTCGCCGTGGCGGACACCACGCAGGCGGCCGCTGTCGATCTCGGTGACAACGGCCGTCACGACACGTTGACGGATGTTGCCGGGATCGGCGCCTCACGCAGCATGCCGCTGACCGCGCTCACCCAGCCCGGCCGCGAGTTCAGGCAGGGGATCAGGGTGAAACGCTCGCCACCTGCCGCCATGAAGGTTTCACGGCCCTGCATGCCGATCTCCTCCAGAGTTTCGAGGTTGTCTGCAACGAACGCGGGACAGACCACTGCGAGCCGGCGTATACCGCGGCTGGGCAACGCTTCGAGGACCTGGTCCGTGTAGGGATCGAGCCACTTGGCGCGACCGAGCCGGGACTGGAACGACACTTCCCAGCGCTCTGCGGGCAGCCCGAGTGCGGCAGCCACGCGCTCCGCGGTGACGAACACCTGATGGCGATAGCAGAAAGCATGGGCCGGCGATGCGACCTGGCAGCAATCCTCGTGTCTGAGGCAGTGATTGCCGGTCGGGTCGCTCCTGCGCAGGTGTCGCTCGGGCAGGCCGTGATAGCTGAACAGCAGGTGATCGTCGGCTTCGAGATGCTCCTGCGTCAACGCCGCGAGTTCCGCAATGTACTCCGGATGGTCATAGAAGGCGGCGGAGGTCTCGAGCTCCAGAGCCAGCCCGTGGGTATCGACGACGCGCTGAGCCTCGACCTGCGAGGTTTCGGTGGTCGACATCGCCCAGTGAGGATACAGCGGCATGACGCGAACGCGCCTGACCCCGGTTTCGGCCAGAGCCAGCAGTTCGTCTTCGATCGAGGGCGTGCCATAGCGCATCGCCCAACGTACCGGTTCTCCGAGCTGCTCGGCCACGGCCTCGGCCAGCGCGGCGGTGTAGACTTTCAGCGGTGAGCCTGCATCGGTCCAGATGCTCGCGTAGGCTTCGCTGGTCGCCTTCGGCCGGCGCGGCAGCACGAATGCCGAAACGATGAAGCGCCGCAGCAGCCAGGGTAGATCGACCACGCGCGGGTCCATCAGGAACTGGTCCAGATAGCGGCGGACGTCGGGGACGGTTGGCGACTCCGGCGAGCCGAGATTGATCAGAAGGATCGCACGATCCGACATGGGCGAGGGGCCTTGTGGATGACACCCGTGAGGGTTGCGGATAGTATCCGCGTCCTTCCGCGATGTCACATGAAGCAGCGAGGCAGACCTTGGCCCGCACCGTGATCGTAGACTACGACGCCGGCAATCTGCGCAGTGTGCAGCGGGCCTGCAGCGAGGTGGGTCTCGATGCGGACATCGCCGCGGAGCCGGCCGCCGTCGCCCGCGCGGATCGGATCATTTTTCCGGGTGTTGGCCAGGCAGCGAGCGCCATGCGGACCCTGCGCCGCACGGGCCTCGACGAGGCCTTGCGCCATGCCATTGCGGCCGGGACGCCGATCCTTGGCATCTGTCTCGGTCTGCAGATTTCTCTCGATTACTCCGAGGAGGGCGACACAGCCTGTCTCGGACTGATTCCCGGGCGTGTGCGCCGGTTTGCCTTCGACGATCCCCGGCTGAAGGTGCCCCACATGGGCTGGAACGAAGTGCGGGTCGTACACCCGCATCCAGTGCTTGCCGGCATCCGGCCCGGCGACGAATTCTACTTCGTGCACGCTTACTATCCGGATCCGGACACGCGCGAGGCAGTGCTGGCGGTGGCGGACTACGAGCATGAGTTCTGCTGCGCCCTGGGCGTGCGCAATTACGTTGGTGTGCAGTTCCATACGGAGAAGAGTGGCCGGGTCGGCCTCGATCTGATTGCTCGCTTCGCGCGCTGGGACGGCCGCGACCAGCGCGACCGGGAGGCGGCATGCTGAGTAAGCGGCTGATCGCCTGCCTGGACGTTCGGGAAGGCCGGCTCGCCAAGAGCGTGCGCTTCGTCGATACACGCGACATCGGCGACCCGGTGGAGAAGGCCCGCGAGTACTACGAGGATGGGCTTGATGAGCTCGTTTTTTACGACATCACCGCATCGAGCGACAAGCGTCGGATCCTGCTGGAGTTCGTCGAGGCGGTGGCAGCGGAGGTGTTCATCCCGCTATCGGTAGGCGGTGGCGTGCGCTCCGTCGCCGACGCGACAGATCTGCGGCTGGCGGGTGCCGAAAAGATCAACGTCAATTCCGCTGCGGTGCAGCGGCCTGAACTGATCGCTGAGTGCGCTCATGCCATCGGCGCACAAAACGTGGTTCTGTCCATGGACGTCCTGCGCGTTCCGGCGTGCTCTGCCACGCCGTCCGGCTACGAAATCGTCATCAACGGGGGCCGTACGCGCATGGGCATCGACGCGCTCGAGTGGGCGCTGCGCGGTGAAGCGCTTGGCGCCGGTGAGCTGGTCGTCAACTCCATCGATGCAGACGGGACGCGTGAAGGCTACGAACTCACGCTGACCCGCATGATCGCGGACGCTGTGCGCATTCCGGTGATCGCCTCCGGTGGCGCCGGTGTTCCCGAACACCTCCACGAGGTCTTGACCGATGGCCATGCCGATGCCGCCCTGGTTGCATCCATGGTGCACTTCGGTGACTACACCTGCTCGGGGCTGAAACGCTACCTGGACAGCCAGGGCGT
The DNA here is from genome assembly GCA_007131295.1 of Pseudomonadales bacterium. Lineage (GTDB taxonomy): Bacteria > Pseudomonadota > Gammaproteobacteria > Pseudomonadales > Azotimanducaceae > SLTB01. The sequence continues at coordinate 13,044 of SLQW01000015.1, forward strand.
GAAGATGCGCATGCGCTGGTAATGCCCCTCATCCGCGCTCGCACGCCGTCCGGTCGGGCGCCGCCGAAGACCCTTTAGCTTCCCCGGTCGAAAACGTCCTCCCTCGAGGCTGCCACTTGTCTCCCTGGAGCGGCCGCTCAGCCTGTCCGCTGGCCTGGCCGGGCGGCTTGCTCATCCCTTTTCTAAGCTCCATGGGAGAGTTCCGCAAAAAGGAAACTGGATCGTGTCCTCGAGGATCGGAACCTATCTGGCGCTGGTGCCGGTCTTGCTGGCCGCCTTGGTACTGGCGGGCCTGCTGTTGGTCTCCACGCAACCAGGAGACGAGGCGCTCAGGCGTCTCGACCAGAGCGTCAGGCAGGCCGCGGAAATTGCCCCACGCATCGTCGACACGGCCGCCTTCATGGAGCCCGACGCGGCGGCTCGGGTGGCCGTCTCGCGCGGCCACGAGGCGCTGGCGCAGCGGCTGGACCGGGCTAACTCCGCCTTCGAGATACTCGAGCCGGTAGAGCCCGGGTTGCATCAAAGGCTGCGCCAGCTGGCCGTCAACGCATTCAACAGCATCGATCCCACCGCTGCGGAGCGACCGAGCCGTGCCGAACTGCGCTCGGAGTTCGCCGTGGCCAATGCCGGCGCCGCAACCTTCGCAGTCCGTACCGATAACTACCTTTCGGCTCATCAGCGCTGGAGCGGTACCTACGAGTTCATCGTTGCGGAGAGCCGGGGGCTGGTCGGGGAACTGCGTCGGGAGCGGGCCGATGGGGCGGCAGACGTTCTGTTCAACGGGGTAGAACAATTCCTGGAGCGCTCGCGGCTGCCCTTCGTGCCGTCCGGTGCGGAGATCGATGCGCTGCTCGCGCCCCTGCGTAATCTGGCCGACGATCTCGCTCCTGAACAGCGGCCGCGCCTGCTTGCGTTGATCGACGCGATGGCTCAACTCGTGGGTCAACAGTGGGCGTTGCGATCCGCCATGACCGAGCTCGAAGCGAGCCCTTTGCCCGGGCTGCTCGATGCCTTGCGCGAGGTGGTCAGTGCGGACATGGTGCATCGCCTGTCCACGGTCGCCGACGCCAGGGTGGTGCTCAACGTCTACACCGGTCTACTGCTGCTGGTCCTCGTCTACTTCGGTTTGCGCCTGCGCGGTTCTTACCGCGCCCTGAATGAATCGCACGAACAGCTCGAAGTGCGTGTCGCAGAACGCACTCGCGATCTGCAGGAGTCGCAGGTGCAGCTGGTCCAGGCCGAGAAGATGTCCTCCCTTGGGCAGCTCGTCGCGGGCGTGATGCACGAGATCAACACGCCGCTGATGTACGTGCAGAGCAACGTCGTGACGACTGCCGAGAACCTGGAAGAGCTTCTGGGTCAGCTGCAGCCGGCGATGGCCCTCGCCCGCGGTGTCCATCAGGGCCATATCGACAGGGTGACCCTGCGCGAGCTCCTGACCGAGCTTGGCCGTGTCCTGAAGCCGCAAGCCTTTGCCGAAAGCGTCGAGGAGATCCGGCAGTTGAGCAACGACTCCCTGGACGGCTTGGGTCAGATTGCCGATCTGGTGCAGTCCCTGAAGGACTTCAGTCGCATGGACCGCGCCGACGAGGAGCGCTTCGACGTCCGCGAGGGGCTCGAGAAGACTCTGACGATCACACGCCACAGCCTCAAGAACGGTGTCGAAGTGGTGCGGGATTACGCCGATGTGCCGCCGATCTACTGCGCACCTTCGAAGATCAATCAGGTGTTCATGAACCTCGTGAACAACGCCGTGCAGGCCATGGAGGGCAGGGGAACGCTGACCCTGAGCACGCGAGCTCGCGAGGGCTGGGTGGACGTGGTGGTGGCCGATACGGGCTGCGGCATCGCGCCCGAGCATCTCGACCGGATCATGGATCCGTTCTTCACAACCAAGCCAGTCGGTCAGGGGACCGGACTCGGACTTTCCATCGTGCATCAGATCGTCGAAGAACACGGCGGTCATCTGGACGTGACATCCACGCTCGGCGAGGGCACGACAATCACACTCAGCCTGCCTTTGCTGCGGGCTCCGGCAGTGGAGGCAGCCTGATGACTGCACAGGCGCGAATCCTTTTCGTGGACGACGAGCAACGGGTGCTGACCTCGATGCGCGCGATGTTTCGACGCGACTATGAGGTTCATCTGGCCAGTTCAGGTGCGGAAGCGCTGGCGTTGCTGCGCGAGCAGGCGTTCGACGTCGTCGTTTCGGACCAGCGCATGCCCGGCATGACGGGTGTGGAACTGCTGCGCGAGGCGCGTGAATTGGCACCGAAGTCCATGCGCATCCTCCTCACCGGCTATGCGGATCTCGCGGCCATCGAGGCGGCCATCAACGACAGTGAAGTTTTTCGATACCTGATGAAACCGTGTCCGCGCGAGCAGCTGAAGGAGACCGTCGCGCTTGCCGTGGATGCGGTCCGTGGCATGAGCACGGTGGCCGCACCGGAATCTGCGGAAGAGATCGCGCCCGTCGATGCAGACGAAGCCGTGGTAGTGGAAGACGCGGCCGCAGTCGAGCTCATGGTGCTCAGTGGCGACGAGGAGCTGGTGGAGGATGTGCGCCA
>SLQW01000050.1 GCA_007131295.1 Pseudomonadales bacterium
CGCTCGGCCCGGGTGCTCGACGTACTGTAGAGTACGCCTGCGCGCCCGAACTGTCGCGCGCCTTGTCTTTCCCGGCATCTCCACGCCCTCGCTTCGCGCATCGGTGAGATATGCAGGCTAGAGCCAGCGCAGGAGTCCCACCTCGAAGGGGTGCTGCAGCAGTTCATGAAACGGGTAGATGCGGACCCGGATGCCGAACAGTCCGTTCTCCGGGGGCAGGATCTCAGCAGCAAAGACCGGCTGTCCCTCGTCCGTCTCGTCGAGCGGCTGCAAGACGTGCACTGTCTGTGATGGCTCGGTACCGTGCCCTTCGTGACGCAGCAGACACTCGACGCGCACGTCGTCGACTTCGAGACCGTCGATCTCGGCCCTCACCTTGAGCAATAACTTGCTACCACTCTCGAGGAGCTCGGGAGGGGTCTCCGCCCATTGCAGCGCGACCTGCCCCCATACGGCCCGCACCCTGCGCTTCCAGGACGCGAGATCCCGCGCAGCCTCTCCCTGCTGCGCCTGCAGGCTTCGCCCCACGCGCTCCGCAGGAATATAGAAGTGGTCGAGGTAGTCACGAGCCATACGCTCCGCATTGAAGCGGGGCATGACCGTATACATGGAGCGCTTCGAACGCTCGATCCAAGCGGGCGAATAACCGCCCGGGCCTACTGCGAAGTAGCTCGGGATTACTTCCCGCTCCAGCGTGTCGAGGAGGTCCTGGGCTTCCAGCGTGTCACGTTCAGCAGGTGTGAGGTGATCGATGTGCGGAGTGATGGCCCATCCGTTCGCACCGTCGAAACCTTCTGCCCACCAGCCATCGAGCACGCTGAGGTTGACCACACCGTTGATGGCAGCCTTCTGTCCCGATGTACCACTCGCTTCCAATGGGTATTCGGGCGTGTTGAGCCATACATCGACGCCTGCAACGAGACGTCGGGCGAGCGCCATGTCGTAACCCTCGAGCAGAAACAGACGATCGCGGAACGGTGGCTGCTGCATCAGCGCGTGGAGACGACTGATCAATGCCTGCCCGGGGGCATCAGCCGGATGCGCTTTCCCGGCGAACAGCAGCATGATGGGTCGGTCGGGATCACTCAGCAGCCGACCGAGTCTGGCGCTGTCATGGAACAGCAGCAATGCGCGCTTGTAGGTGGCAAAGCGGCGCGCAAAGCCAATCACCAACGCCCTGTTGTTGTCCTGCGAAAAAGCCCGCTCAACAGCGGTGATGCGCGCCTCCGCGGCGTTGTTGCGACGCAGCTGACTCAACAAACGGTCACCGATCTGCGCGAGCATCTCGGCTTTCAGCGACTGGGTCAGATTCCAGAACCGATGGTCGGGGATGGATTCGATGGCTTCGCGCCAGTAGGGCGCGTCGCAGAGATGCTGCCGCCATTCCGGAAACCGGCGATTGAAGAGATCAACCCATTCCCGGGCAAGGAAAGTCGAGACGTGGATCCCGTTGGAAACCGAGCGGATCGGGTTCTCTTCGGCCTCGATCTCCGGCCAGACATAGCCTTCCATCTCCGCCGCGACACCTCTGTGCGTGGCGCTCACGCCGTTATGCTGTCGTGAACCTCGCAGCGCCAGTGCCGTCATATTGAACGAGCCGTGTCCATGGGGCGACTCGCCCAGCGCCAGCAAGGCGTCGAGGGAGATGCCCAGCTCCTGGGCAAGATCGGAAAGATAGGGCGTGATCAGTTTATGCTCGAACAGGTCGTGCCCGGCCGGTACGGCCGTGTGGGTGGTGAAAACCGTATCGGAGGCCACCTGCTCCAGGGCGGCATCGAACTCGAGCCCTGCTGCGACGGCTTCGCGACAGCGCTCGAGGATCAACAGCGCGGGGTGACCCTCGTTGATGTGCCACACGCTCGGCGCCAGACCGAGCGTTCGCAGAGCCCGCACCCCACCCACACCCAGAATCATCTCCTGCTCGATGCGGCGACGGCGGTCGCCGCCGTAAAGCTGGTGGGTGATGTCCCGATCCTCCGGGAGATTCGCAGGATGGTCCGAGTCGAGCAGGTAGAGATTGATCCGACCGACTACGAGCCGCCAGATCTGCAGGGTGACAGCACGCCCCGGCAACTGGACCTGAACAAGCAGCGGCCGGCCAGCCTCATCGACGGCGAGTGTGACCGGAAGGTCATCCGGGTCTGTCGGTCGATTGTCGATCTCCTGCTCACCCGTCCGGGTGATCGTCTGATTGCTGAATCCCACCCGATACATCAGGCTGATACCGAGAAACGGCAGATGGAGGTCACTCGCGGCCTTACAGAGATCTCCGGCAAGGACACCGAGACCACCTGAGTAGAGCGGCAGGCTCTCGTGCAGTCCGAACTCCATGCAGAAATAGGCGATGAGCTCCGGGGTCGCCTGGGCTTCGGCAGAGCGCTGCCGACGGGCACCCAAATAGCCGTCCATTGCCGCAATCACGTCGTGGTAGTGATCGATGAAATCCTGATCGGCGGCGAGCGCATCGAGCCTCTGCTGCGAAATGAGGCGCAGAAACACCTTCGGATTGTGATTGCAGTCCTGCCACAGCTGCGCGTCCATCCGATAGAAAAGGCCGCGGATGTGACGATCCCAGCTGAAAAGGAGGTTGTGCGCGAGTTCGGAAAGCCGGGAGAGTGCCTGCGGTAGACGCGAGCGCACCTGCAGTCGATGTTCCGTGCTGTTCATGGATAGAGACTCGGTTGCCGCACATGTACGGCGCACAAGGCGTCTGGCGCCCTCTACACCCTCCTCGATGATAGCGCGGCGAGTGTGACAAAACGCAATGGCTGCCATGCGCACCGAACCAGTGTCCAAAGCGCGTCGCTTGTCACCAATCTGTCACCTCAACGCCACAAGCGGCTGCCATGATTCGGGTTCCCTGCCGGCGACTCACATGGGACTGAGATGGCGTTGCCGATGAACGAAGCTGGTGGACCGAGCATCGATACTCTGCGTACGGCCCTAGAACAGATACGCGCGGACATGTTTGCAGAGGTCGACGCCAATGTGGGTCAGCTCGATCTGGTGCATCCGAGTCAGCGCCCAAGTGCGGTCAACCTGCTGCACTACCTCGCTTTTCGCCGCCGCGACCTGCGCTCGCTGCAGCATCGCCTCGCCGCCTTGGGATTATCTTCTCTCGGCAGAGCCGAAGCGCACGTCATGGCCACGATCGACGCGGTGCTTCACCTGCTGGACCGACTCGAAGGGCGACCTCGCGATCGAACCGCCGCCGTAGAAGGTATTGATTTCGACACCGGAGGGCGGGTGCTCGCCGAGCACGCGGATCGTCTGCTCGGCGCATCGGGCGCGGGCAGACCGGTGCGGATCATGGTCACCGTGCCTGGAGAGGCCGCAGACGACGACAACAATCTCATCGCTGAACTGCTCGAGCGCGGCATGGACTGCATGCGCATCAATTGCGCCCACGACGACCCATCTACCTGGCGACGAATGATCCGGAGGCTGCGTACCGCAGAAAAGCGTCACGCGCGCCGATGCCGGATCGTCATGGACCTGGGCGGACCGAAACTGCGAACGGGTCCGATCGCGGCCGGCCCAGCCGTTGTGCGTGTCCGGCCAAGACGGGACGCGTTCGGTCGGGTTACAGAACCCGCCAGGATCTGGGTGACGTCGGCACCCGACCTTCCACCACCTGGACCCGGTGCCGCGCTACAGCTGGGTCTCGACGCGTCCTGGTGGCGAGCGCTTACGCCAGGCGAGCACGTCCACTGTCGCGATGCGCGAGGCCGGTCGAGACGCTTGCTCGTAACCGCAGTGCATCACCACGGATGCTGGCTGGAAACGACGCGCACCGTCTACCTCACGCCGACGACCCAGCTGCGCGCAGAGCATCGCGTCGGCCGCGCCGGCGCGGCAACACCAGTCGGTTCGCTACCGAGCAAACCGGATCGAATTCGACTGCGGCAGGACGATCTATTCGTACTAAGTCTCGACCAGAGTCCCGGCCGGCCGGCACGACGTGATGCAGACGGTAAGGAAGTCGAGCCGGCCCGTATCAGCGTCACGCTTCCGGAAGCCTTTCGCAATGTCCGTGTTGGTGACTCGATCTGGTTCGACGACGGCAAGATCGGTGGCAGGGTCGAAGAGATCGGCGCTGAAGCGGTTCTGGTTCGGGTGACCCGCGTGCGGCACCAGGGCCGGAATCTTGGGCCGGACAAAGGCATCAATCTGCCTGATAGCCAGCTCGACCTGCCGGCCCTGACAGCGAAAGACCTGAGTGATCTCTCCGCGGTCCTGGAACTCGCGGACGTGGTCGAAATGTCCTTCGCGAACAGCGCCAAAGACGTCGCAATGCTCCAGCAGGAGCTGTCCCGGCGTGGCATTGACCATCCTGCAATCGTGCTGAAGATCGAAACCCGGCGCGGCTTCGAGAATCTGCCCGAGATGCTGCTGACCGCGATGCGTGCGCCATTCTGCGGCGTCATGATCGCACGCGGCGACCTGGCCGTGGAGTGCGGATTCGAGCGACTAGCCGAGATCCAGGAGGAAATCCTATGGATCTGCGAAGCGGCTCACGTACCGGTCATCTGGGCGACGCAAGTATTGGAGTCGCTGGCACGGGACGGCATGCCGTCAAGGGCCGAAGTGACAGACGCGGCGATGGGCCACCGAGCCGAATGCGTGATGCTCAACAAGGGGCCGCACGTCGTTCAAGCCGTGTCGGTTCTCGATAGCATCCTGCGGCGCATGGAGGCACATCAGACCAAGAAACGGGCCAGGCTACGGAAACTCAACCTCGCGAGTTCCGGACGCTTTTCCAGAGCGCCAGACGTGACTGTACTTCCGTCCGAGCATGCCTAGACTCTGCGGCGCGCCAGCACGACACTTCCGAGGACCAGGAGCAGCGCCAGCAGCACGGTCGGCAACGAACCCACACGAGCGAATGGCGTGCTCCCGGACATCGGTTCCACATTTCCGGTGAGCACACCCGGCTCGAAGCGAGGCAGACGCGTCACTTCAACGCCGCCAGGGTCGACGATGGCCGTGATGCCGTCATTGGTGCTGCGGATGAGCCAGCGTCCGAGCTCCAAGGCCCGCATACGCGCCTTTTGCAGATGCTGTTCCGGCCCGATGGAATCCCCGAACCAGGTGTCGTTGGAGATCGTGGCAAGGAGCGCCGCATCGTGGGCGAGCCGCCGCACCAGATCCGGGTAGACGATCTCGTAGCAGATCGCCATCGCTACGCCATGACTGTGAGCTATCAACGGCGACTGGTCCCGCGGCCCGGAGCGTGCATGCGACATGGGCAGGTCGAAGAAAGCGATCAGCCCCCGTAGCAATCCCTCGAGCGGCACGTACTCCCCGAAGGGCACCAGCCGCTGTTTGACGTAGCGCCCCTCCCCCGAACCCAGCGCAATCGCCGTGTTCTGGAAAAATGCGCTGCCGTCCTCATGCCAGTCATAGTCGGGAATACCGGTGATGAACGCCGTACCATGCGCGCTTGCGTGCTCGTCCAGCTCATCGAGCAGTCCTCGCGCATCACGGGCGAACCAGGTAATCGCAGCCTCGGACCAGAGCATGAGATCTCGTCCCCAGTGGGGCTCAGACAGGCTCAGATGACGCTCGAGAATGAGCTGACGGTTGTCCCGCAGCCACTTGATGTCCTGGGGGATGTCGCCCTGGACCAGCGCCACTTCCAGGGGTGCTCCAACAGGCCGCGTCCAGGTGACCATGCTGAGGGCGGCGCCCAGAACCCAGATCGCCACCACGCTGGCGCCCAATGCCCAGGGCCGGCGTCCACTGCGCCACGTGAGCACGAGCCACCAGATGCCGACACCGGTCGCCGTCGAGATCAGCGAGACGAGCAGGACACCACCGATGGGTGCATAGCCAGCGAGCGGTGACTGCAGATGGGCATAGCCCACGAGAAGCCACGGAAACCCAGTGAGAAACCAGGTCAGCGTCCACTCCAGCAGCACCCAGAGACCGCAGAAGGCCCCTGCGGCCACCGCGGCGGCACGCAGACCAAGCCTGGCATGGAGCCAGGTCATGAGGGCCGGGAACACGCCCATTGCAACCACGAACAAAGCCACCAGGCTGCCGGCGAGCCAGGGCGGCGCCGGCCCATAGACGTGAATGCTCATGTAGATCCACGACACGCCGAGACCGTAGCGGGCAATGCCATGGAGATAGCCGAGGAGCAGAGCAAAGCGCGGCGACTGCTCGTGGATGGCCGCAAGCAGGAGAGCCGGAGCAAGCACGGCCAGCGGCCAGATATCGAAAGGCGCCAGCGCCAACGGAATGGCGAGGCCGGAGATCAGCGCGCAGAGCACGGCGATCCCCGCGGGAAGCCGTGGCACGGCTGACGTCATGCCCTGTTTTCGGCTGCCAGCGAAGGCAGGCGGGTTATGTGCAGCAGGCGGATGCGGCGGCTGTCGGCGTTGAGGACCCGGAAGCGGAAGTTGTCGATGGTGATCGTTTCCTCCCGCCGCGGCAGATGGCCGAAGCGCTGCAGGACGATGCCACCAATGGTGTCGAACTCCTCATCCGAGAAAGCCGTGTCGAAGATTTCGTTGAAGTCTTCGATGGGCGTGCCGGCCTTGACCGTCCAGCTGTCGGCGTCGAGCTGCTTGACGAAGCTCTCGTCGTGGACGTCGTGTTCGTCTTCGATTTCACCGACGATCTGTTCGAGGACGTCCTCGATGGTGACCACGCCCGCCACGCTACCGTACTCGTCGACCACGATGGCCATGTGGTTGCGGTTGGCGCGGAACTCAGTGAGCAGAACGTTGAGACGCTTGCTCTCGGGAATCACCGGCGCCTGGCGGATGAGTTCCCTGAGGTCGAAGCTATGTGCGCTTCCCTTGAGAGCCAGCGGCAGGAGATCCTTTGCGTGGAGGATGCCCTTGACGTCATCGAAGTCGTCACCGATGACCGGGAACCGCGAATGCTGCGACTCGATTACGACCGGTAGAAACTCGCGCGGAGAATCTTCCTCGCGCACAAACACGACCTGGGAGCGCGGAATCATGATGTCACGGGCGTGCATCTCCGACACCTGCAGGGCGCCCTCGATGATGCCGAGTGCTTCGCTATCGAGCAGCGATCGCTCGGAGGCCGCACGAATGACCTCGATCAGTTCCCCGCGGTTGGCGGGCTCGCTGGAGAAGACCTGAGCGACCCGCTCGATCCACGATTTCGAGCCGGTACTGTCACCGGCTTCGCTGTCAGCCATCGTGACGCTCGAACCCCTTCTGCGTGGTGGCCTGGGACATGCCCGCGGCCGGGACGACGTTGTGCCAGATCGACCCTTCCGTGTCTAGCTTGGGCGCGCGCAGCGCGCCCATCGCTTTTGATCTTGCTCTTGCTCTTCCGCTCTTCGTTCCAGGGCGTTGCGGCGGAGAGCACTCGGCCGGCTTTGCCGGCCGATCGGCGCGCCGCGCCTGCGGCGCGACACGCTCTGTTGCGCGCCATCCCTGGCGCGCACCCCTCCGGGGCGCACTGCGTGCGACGCGATTCGCTCCCGGCGAATCGCGCCCACAACAGAGTCTTCGTTCCAGCGCGTTGCGGCGCGCCCCTGTGGGAAGCAGTGTCCGCGCGGAGCGCGGGCGCTGCGATCGCGGACTGCGGCCGTGCTCGAGCGTGACGGCGGGGGATCAGTAGGGATCGGGGATACCGAGGCCGGCGAGGATGCGTCGCTCCTCGGCCTCCATGCGCTCCGCCTCGGCGTCGTCTTCATGATCGAAGCCGAGCAGATGCAGGACACCGTGGACGGTGAGATGGGCGTAGTGATCGGCGAGCGGCTTGTCCTGCTCGGCAGCCTCGGCAGCCACTATCGGGGCACAGAGCACGAGATCGCCGAGGACAGGCAGGCCGAGGTCGGCGGGGAGGTCCGCGGGAAAGGACAGCACGTTCGTGGCCCTTTCGCGCCCTCGCCAGGTCGCGTTCAGGGTGCGGCCCTCGTCATCGGCGACAATGCGGATGACCAGCTCTGCCACCTCCCGACGGCCCTCGAGAGCGGCCCGAACCCAGGTCTCGAACTCGGCGTCACTGGGCAGACCAGGCGAACATGCGGCCCGCTGCACCGTCAGCTCAAGACCCATCGCCGCCGGCCTGGCCCTCCTCGAAACGGTCGTAGGCCTCAACGATCCGCTGCACGAGCGGGTGCCGGACCACGTCTCTGGATCCGAACCGGGTGAAGGTGATGCCCTCGATGCCGGAAAGCACGTCCGCCACGTGCAGAAGCCCCGAACGCGTACCCCGTGGCAGGTCCACCTGGGTCACATCGCCTGTGATCACCGCCGTGGAGCCGAACCCGATCCGGGTCAGGAACATCTTCATCTGTTCGAGGGTCGTGTTCTGACTCTCGTCGAGAATGATGAAAGCGTTGTTCAGCGTCCGCCCGCGCATGTAGGCCAGCGGCGCGATCTCGATGACGTTGCGCTCGATCAGCTTGTGCACGCGTTCGAAGCCGATCATCTCGTAGAGCGCATCGTAGAGGGGCCGCAGGTATGGATCGATCTTCTGCGCCAGATCACCCGGCAGAAAGCCGAGCTTCTCGCCAGCCTCCACCGCGGGCCGTACCAGCAGGATGCGGGCGACTCGCTCCGACTCCAGGGCCTCGACAGCGCAGGCTACGGCGAGGTAGGTCTTCCCGGTTCCCGCCGGGCCGATGCCGAAGTTGATGTCATGCTCACGGATCGACTCGACGTAGCCGATCTGGTTCGGACCGCGCGGTTTCACGGACTTCCGCCGGGTATGGACCAGCGTCGGATCCGAGGGGTCCTCCACCTCGTCGCGTTCCGCGGCCGCATCGCCTGACAGCGCCTCCGGACGCGGCGCCGGGGCTGCGGGCCTGGCCGACTCCTGCAGATGCAGGTGCACGGTCTCAGGCGTAAGGCCGGCGGCCTCTCCGGTTTCCCGGTACAGCCGGTGCAGGAGCCGGGCGGCCTGTAGAACCTGGGGCTCCGGACCGATGAGGTCGAAGGCATTGCCGCGGTTACGGATCTCGACGCCGAGTCGGCGCTCGAGCTGGCGCAGGTTCTGATCGAAAGGGCCACAGAGATTGGCCAGACGGTGGATGTCGTTGGGTTCGAGAACCAGGGACTCGGAGTAGGTTGCGCTGTTCAAGCCGGCTTCGGTCTCCAGAACGGGACGGGGACGGCGGCGGCTCGCGACCGCCTGGGGAGAAGGTCCCGCATTGGGAGCGAAACCTCGGTCATGCTGATCCTTTTTGCTGCGAACTCCGCGCGGGCGCGCCAAAGGCCATATCTCCGAATCGAGGGTCGAACCGTCATATTGCAGCAGGATGGGGTGACGAAGCCATGACCACCTGACGGCCGATCGTCGCCTGCGCAAGCGGCTCGACGCCAACGCACTCGCCCCGCAAGGAATTGGGCAGAGCCTCGACGATGCGTACGTCGGCGAAGCGCCCGCGCAGTTCTTCCGGCGTCAGGTCAGGCGGCGGTGTGAAGTTGACGACCCGATTGTTCTCTGTACGCCCTTGCGCCTGCCCGGGATCCCTGCGGGAAGGCCCCGTGACCAGCACTCGCTCCGGCGCGCCAACCATGCCCTCACTGATCGCCCAGGCCTGCTGACGGATCCTTTCCTGCAGCACATGCAGGCGCTGCTTCTTCACCTCGGCCGGGGTCTCGTCCGGCAGATCGGCAGCCGGCGTTCCTGGCCGGGCGCTGTAGACGAAGCTGAACGAGGTATCGAAACCGACTTCCTCAATGAGCTTCATGGTGGCGAGAAAGTCCCGCTCCGTCTCGCCGGGAAAACCGATGATGAAGTCGGACGAAAGCGAGATGTCCGGCCGAATCTGGCGCAGCTTGCGAATCCGCGACTTGTACTCGAGCGCCGTGTGACCCCGCTTCATCAGCGCCAGGATCCGGTCGGAACCGGATTGCACGGGCAGGTGCAGATGGCTGACCAGCTCTGGAACCGTGGCGTAAGCGTCGATCAGTGCATCGGAGAACTCCACCGGATGGGAGGTGGTAAAACGGATCCGATCGATGCCGTCGATGGCGGCGACACAGTGAATCAGCTCGGCGAGGTCCGCCTCGCCGCCATCGGTAGTGGGTCCGCGGTAGGCATTGACATTCTGGCCGAGCAGATTGATCTCGCGCACGCCCTGAGCAGCAAGGGTGACACACTCCAGCAAAACGTCGTCCAGCGGCCGGCTCACTTCCTCGCCACGGGTGTAGGGCACGACGCAAAACGTGCAGTACTTCGAGCAGCCTTCCATCACGGACACGAAGGCGGTGGGACCCTCGGCGTGCGGCTCGGGCAGACGGTCGAACTTTTCGATTTCCGGAAAGCTCACATCCACCAGAGTTGGCCCAGCCAGGGGATCGGCGCGCCGGGCGTCGAGCATCTCGGGCAGCCGATGCAGGGTCTGAGGGCCGAACACCAGGTCGACGAACGGAGCGCGCGCGGCGATGGCCTCGCCTTCCTGGCTGGCAACACAGCCGCCGACGCCGATGACGAGATCCGGCCGCGTCTGCTTCAGACGCCGGTAGCGGCCGAGCTCGCTGAACACCTTCTCCTGGGCCTTCTCCCGGATCGAGCAGGTGTTGAGCAGAATCACGTCGGCCTCGGCCTCGTTCGCAGTCGCCTCGAGGCCGTGACTGGCGCGCAGGAGGTCGAGCATGCGCGCCGAGTCATACTCGTTCATCTGGCAGCCGTGGGTACGAATGAAGACCTTGCCCGTCATGAGGGGGCGCATCTCCCAAGCCGAATAACAGCCAAAAATGATAGCAGAGGCGTGACAGCACCCGACAGCCGACACGGCCGGGCTTGCATTGGTCGCACTAAGCCTCAATATGCCTCCCTTGCATACGCGATCGCATCCGCGACTGCGCCCGCAACGGCGTCAGCAACGGCGCACGCAACGGAGTCCAGCATGGCCGAAGACACGCATATTTTCCGGGTGATCTTCCACAACCAGGGCCAGATCTACGAGGTCTATGCCAAGGAGATCTTCCAAAGCGAGCTCTACGGCTTCATAGAGGTGGAAGGCTACGTCTTCGACAACCGCAGCCAGGTGGTAGTGGACCCCTCCGAGGAACGCCTGAAGGGTGAGTTCGAAGGCGTCCAGCGCAGCTACATCCCCATGCACGCGGTGATCCGCATCGACGAGGTCGAGAAGGAAGGCCAGGCGCGCATCAAGGAGTTCAAGGGCGAGAAGGTCATGCCCTTCCCGATGCCCAGCGCACCGCGCAAGGGTCAGGACAGCTGACTCTCCCGGAGCGCATGCATCCAGCGGCAGTCGCTGCGCGGTTCCCGGACCGCCCGGCGCTCACGCTCAACGAGACCACCTGGAGCTACGGCGAACTCGAAGTCAGGGCCAACCGCCTCGCCCGCGCGCTGCGCGCAGCGGGACTGAGTGCCGGCGACGGCATCGCCGTTCTGCTGGACAACCGCCTCGAAGTCTTCAGCGCCTTCTGGGCCGCCATGCGCAGCGGCCTCTACTACACGCCGATCAGCACCCACCTGAAGAGCGATGAAATCGCCTGGATCCTGGCCTCCGCACGTCCCCAGGCGCTCGTCAGCAGCCGCGACTTTCTGCCGCGACTCGAACCAATCACTGCGGCCCTGCCGCGCCTGCGGGTGCTCGCCGACGATGCGGGCATTCCTGGCTGGGAAGACCTGGCCTCCGTCAGTGCGCCACATCCGCCGACCTTTCCTGATGATGCCCTCGAAGGGGCTCCGCTGCTGTTCTCGTCCGGTACCACGGGACGACCCAAAGGCGTGATCAACATGCGACCCGGCGCCCAGCCCGGCACCGTCAGCGAACTGGCGCGGCGGCGCATGGCGCTGCACGAAATCAACGCTGAGACCGTGTATCTCTCCACCGCACCGCTCTATCACTCGGCGCCACTGCGCTATACGGAAATGGTCCTGCGCAGCGGCGGTCACGCGGTGGTGATGGAGAAGTTCGATGCCGCCACGGCGCTTGCGCACATCGCGCGCTACCGCATCACCCACAGCCAGTGGGTACCGACGATGTTCGTGCGTCTGTTGCGTCTCCCGGAGCAGGAACGCGAACGCTACGACCTCGGCAGCCACCGTTTCGCCGTGCATGCGGCAGCGCCCTGCCCCATTGCAGTCAAGCGGGCGATGCTCGCCTGGTGGGGCCCGATTCTTCACGAGTATTACTCTGCCACCGAGGCCAACGGCCAGACGGTGATCGGTCCAGACGAGTGGCTTGCGCACCCAGGGTCCGTGGGGCGCCCGCTTCTCGGCGAGGTCCGCATTCGCGACGAGCAGGGCCGTGATCTGCCGACGGGCGAGCCAGGGCTCGTCTATCTCGGTGGCGGTGCCCGGTTCGAATACCTCGATGATCCCCAGGCCACGGCGGCCGCATATGCTCCCGATGGGCTTTCCACCCTCGGCGACATCGGCTACCTCGACCGCGACGGCTACCTCTATCTCACCGACCGGCGCGATTTCACCATCATCACCGGCGGTGTGAACGTCTATCCCCAGGAAGTGGAAAACGTGCTGCTCGAGCATCCTGCTGTGGCCGACGCAGCGGTCTTTGGCGTGCCGGACCCGGAGTACGGCGAGCGCGTTATGGCGGTGGTGGAGCCCGTGCCGGCGGGCATCGACGACCCTGAACTCGCGGCAGAGCTGACGGCGTTCTGCCGGGACCGGCTCGCCCATTTGAAGTGCCCAAGGGCATTCCAGTTTCGAGCGAGCCTGCCGCGCCTGCCCACCGGCAAGCTGGCCAAAGGCTCGCTGCGGGAGGAAGTACTGGCGCAATCCAATGCCGACGGGGCGACTTTTCCCGCCGTGACCTTACAATGAGGCGCTTCGCATCGAGGGAGAGCAGAGCATGACGCGGACCGTGGTGATCGGAGCCGGCCACGCGGGCGGCCAGGTGGTGGCCAGCCTGCGGCAGGAGGGCTACGAAGGCGAGATCGTACTGATCGGAGAGGAGCATTCTCCCCCCTACCAGCGCCCTCCCCTGTCCAAGGCCTACCTGTCGGGCGACCAACCGCTCGAGCGGATCCTGATCCGGCCGCAGAAGTTCTACGACGACAAGAACATCGATCTCCGCCTCGGCGTGCGCGTCACCGCCATCGACCGCGAGAAACGCACGATCACGCTGGACACCGGCGAGACGCTCGAGTGGACGCATCTGGTGCTCGCCACCGGCAGCCATGTGCGCCGCCTCCCGCTTCCTGGCGTCGAACTGCCGGGTGTCCACTACCTGCGCACCATCGCTGACGTGGATGCTATCCGTACGGAATTGGAGCCTGGTAAACGTCTGGTCATCGTCGGCGGCGGCTACATCGGCCTGGAAGTGGCGGCGGTCGCCATCAAAGCGGGGCTGGATGTCACCGTCCTGGAAATGGAACAGCGGATCCTGCAGCGGGTGACCACCGCCGCCATGTCCGAGTACTACCACGATGTGCATACGAAAGCCGGAGTGAAGATCCGCTGTGAGGCGGCTGCATCCGAAATCCTGGGCAACCGACGGGTCGAAGCGGTGAAGTGCAGGGACGGCAGCGAGATTCCCGCTGACGTGGTGATCATCGGCGTAGGCATCCTGCCGACCACCGATATCGCGGAGGCGGCAGGGCTCGAGGTGGACAATGGCATCCTGGTGGACGACCACTGCCGAACGTCGGATCCCAGCATCTACGCGGTTGGCGACTGCACCAACCATCCGAGCGCACTGCTCGATCGCCGTCTGCGGCTCGAGTCCGTCCCCAACGCCAACGAACAGGGCAAGGTGGCGGCGGCCAACATCTGCGGCAAGGACGTGACCTACGACGCGGTGCCCTGGTTCTGGTCAGACCAGTACGACCTAAAGCTGCAGATGGTGGGCTTTTCCACCGATGCGGATACCGAAGTGGTGCGTGGCGACCCGGAGGAAGGGGCCTTCGCGCGCTTCTACCTGCGCGACGGGGTGGTCATCGCGGTGGACGCCGTGAACAGTCCGCGGGAGTTCATGGCGGCGAAACAGCTCGTGGCCGAAAAACGCGAGGTGGATCCGGTCAAGCTGGCGGACACATCCATCGCCATCAAGGAACTGCTCTGAGGCAGGCTGGGTCCTGGAGGTAGACATGCTGTGGCTGCGCGACATGCGCAGGATCCCAGCGGACGCCGAAGCGATCCGCAGCGATCGCCTGGAAGAATCGGGTCCGGACTGACCTCAGTCCGGACCGCCGCCCTGAACGCGCCCCCAAGGGCCACCTGTGCCGAGTCGGTTGCTACTTCTTCCGTGCGCGGCTGCCGTAGTGCAACGCCACCGCGGCGTCCGGACCATTGTTCAGGAAGGTGAAGCTCGACTCGATATAGAGATGCACACGGCTTGCGTCATGGTCCAGGTAGCCGATGGAAAAGTCCCGGCCGACGGTGAGTTCGAAGTCGCCACCACGCATCGACAGCACGACGCTGCCGTCCACAGCCGACGCATATACCAGCGGACCGTCCACGAGCTGCCGCAGGTGCTCCAGAACCGGATAGCCGCCGCTGTGGGTCGTCCGGGTCAGTCCGGCGAAGCAGCGCGGCCCCATGGCGATGGCATAAGGCCCGTCGATACCCTGGTCACGCAGAATGCGCATGGCTTCCGCCGCCGCCTCGGGATACTTGGTGTAGTCACTGGAGAGGGAAATCGGGGCATGCGGTGAAGCGGAGCCGATACCCTCGATGCCAGCGTCATCGTAGCCGTTGAAGATCGCACCATCCTCTGCCAGGGCGGCGGAGCGAGCGGCTGTCACCACCGCCTCAAGCTCCGGATTTCTGGCGCCGCGGGCCAGGGCCTCGATCTCCTTGCGTTCGAGTTCGAAAGGAATCCGCACTTCCACCAGCGGCTGCACGCGGCGCAGCCGGGCACTCGCACCCTGGCCCGGCGACTTGATGTCCTGGGTACGGCCAAGGTCCACGGAGGAGGCGTGCCAGCCCAGCGGACCCTGAAAGTCAACGACGCGACGCCCCGCAAGGGTCGTGGTGAGCGCCGAGCGGGCTTCGTCCTCGATTTCCGACCAGGCTTCCGGCGTGATCGGGGCGAGTTCGCGATACAGATCGTTCATGTGTTCCGTTCCTCAGGTTGTCAGGCGCCGCGCAGGCTGCCGATTCCGAGTGAGCCGTCTGCCGAGCTGGTGCGCGCCGGAGCATCGCCGTCGCCGCCCGCGGCGCTGCCGCCCTCCGCCTTGCCCGTTGCGACCTCCTCGGCCTTGAGAATGTCACCATCGCAGAACAGGTAGGTCCGCAGGTGCTCGTCGATAACCGGATAGCGGCGGCGCAGCCACTCCAGGACCATGGCCGCGTGTTCCATTTCCTCGTCCCGGTTGTGCAGCAGAATCGCCTTGAGCTCAGGGTCCTGAGTGACCGCGGCACGCTGGTCGTACCAGTCGACCGCGTCGAACTCCTCCATTAAGGAGGTGATCGCGCGATGCTTGTCGATGACCTCTTCCGGCAGATCCTCCCGCGCCTCGTGCAGGTTTTCGCTCGACATGGATTCTCCTCGCGCCAATGGCAGGGGCGCCGATGATGCCACAGGGCCGACGACGCTGCTCGGCCGCCGCGGTTGGGAAGGGCGGGAACCACGGCACGGATGGCTCCGCGTGATAGACTGGCTCGCCTCTGCCCGCATCCTTCAACCTGCCGTAGGTATGTCGACGCCGTGAAGATCACCCGAATCCTCTGCATTATCGACCCAACCACCAATCAGCAGCGCGCGCTGGATCGTGCCGCCTTCATTGCCCGTCAGAGCAGCGCTGAAGTGCATGCCCTGCTCTGCTATGCGCCTCCCCAGAACGTTCCCGCGGACGACGCGGACGAACTCGCAACGGCTGAGCAGACGCGGCACGAGCTCTGGCTCGACCATCTCGTACTGCCGCTGCGCGAGGCAGGAAGCAGCGTGAGCACGGAGGTGCGGTGCAGCGCCGACTGGCGCAGCACGATTACCGAGTCTGTTCGCAGCGCCAAGGCAGACCTGGTCATCAAGGCTGCCGCGAAGCGTACGGCGCTGCAGCGCCGGATGCTGAAAACGTCGGACTGGCTGGTACTGCGGGAAGCCCGCTGTCCCGTCCTCTTTGCCAAGCGTAGCGATACCGGAGAGATCACGCAGGTCCTGGCAGCAGTCAACATCGCGGCCAAAGATGACGCTCACATGCAGCTCACGGATGCCGTGATAGATGCAGGGCGTGACATTGCGGGCCAGCTCGGTGCAACGTTGAACGTGGTGAATGCCTACTCCGAATCGAAGAACTTCATCCATCCACCGGACCTGGCCAAGCGGGCCGGCGTCGAGCGTCAGCAGGCTCACGTCGGGGATGCGGATCCAGAGCAGTTGATCGCCAGCGTCAGCAAGAAGATCGATGCAGGGCTGGTCGTCATCGGCTCTGTCGGCCGTAAGGGGATGGCTGCGGCCGTCGTCGGAAACACCGCTGAGCGCATCCTGGATACGGTAGACGCGGACATTCTGGTTCTGAGGACGGCCTGATCGGGCCTTCCGGCGGCCGGCGAGCGTATTCAGGGACCTGAAACTTGACAGTCGCGCCGAGTTCGCAGAGTTTTCGCGTCTCGCAGACACGGGAGCAGAAGCTGCGTCCGGATTCCCGGAACAGCGAGGCGAGTGCGATGGCGGCGACAGGCCCCTCGCAACCGCCTCGTTGCGCCTGAATATCGAGCTCGATCATCATCACTAGGGGGATTGAAATGCTACCTTTGCTCGCGGCCATCGCGGCCGGCATCCTCGCGGTGCTGTATGGCATCTGGGCCACGCGCTCGGTCATGTCGTCCAGTCCGGGGTCGGAACGGATGCAGGAAATCGCTGGCCACATCCAGGTGGCCGCCGGTGCCTATCTCAATCGCCAGTACCGCACCATTGGCATCGTAGGCATCGTGATCGTGATTCTGCTCGGCATTCTGCTGTCGATCTGGGCCGCCATCGGCTTCGTCATCGGAGCCGTGCTCTCGGGCGCCGCGGGCTACATCGGCATGCTGATCTCCGTACGCGCCAACGTCCGTACCACCGAAGGCGCGCGCACCAGCCTGCAGCGTGGCCTGGATATCGCGTTCCGCGCCGGCGCCGTCACCGGAATGCTGGTCGCTGGCCTCGCTTTGCTCTCCGTGGCCGGCTACTACAGCTTCCTGATCGGGGGTGTCGGGTTCGAGCCCACGGACCGTGCGGTGGTGGATGCCATCGTTTCCCTTGGCTTCGGCTCCGCCCTGATCTCCATCTTCGCCCGCCTCGGTGGCGGCATCTTCACCAAAGGCGCCGACGTGGGTGCGGACCTGGTCGGCAAAGTGGAAGCAGGCATTCCCGAGGACGACCCACGAAACCCTGCCGTGATCGCGGACAACGTTGGCGACAACGTTGGTGACTGCGCGGGCATGGCTGCGGATCTGTTCGAGACTTATGTCGTCACGGTCGGCGCTACCATGGTGCTGATTGCGCTGCTGCTGACCACCGGTGCCGGTGATCTCATGGCGATCCCACTCGTGATCGGCGGGGTCTGCGTCATCACCTCCATCATCGGTACGTTCTTCGTCAAGCTCGGCGCCAGCGAGAACATCATGGGCGCGCTCTACAAGGGTTTCACCGTGACCGCCCTGCTGTCGGTGGTGCTGATTCCGATCGCCATGCACTGGGCCTTGCCCGGCGGTCTGGCGCAGACGTTCGAGTACGGTGGTCGTGTCGTATCGGGCTGGGACTTCTACTTCTGCGGCATCGTCGGTCTGGTCATCACTGGGGCGATCATCTGGATCACCGAGTACTACACCGGAACCGGCTTTCGCCCCGTGCGTTCCATTGCCAAAGCCTCCGAGACAGGTCACGGCACCAACGTCATCCAGGGCCTTGCGGTCTCCATGGAAGCCTGCACCTTGCCGACGCTCGTCATCTCGGCCGGCATCCTGGTGGCCTATAGCCTCGGCGGGGTCCTTGGCCTCGGCTTCGCTGCGACCGCAATGCTCGCCCTGGCCGGAATGGTGGTAGCACTCGATTCCTACGGTCCAGTGACCGACAACGCCGGCGGCATCGCCGAAATGGCTGACCTAGAGGCGGACGTCCGCAACCGGACCGACGCGCTCGACGCGGTGGGCAACACCACCAAGGCTGTCACCAAGGGGTACGCTATCGGTTCCGCAGGGCTTGCTGCCCTGGTCCTGTTCTCGGCCTACACCGCCGATATCGCCGATCACTTCGAAGTGTCGGTGAACTTCGCGCTCTCGAACCCCTATGTCGTCGTCGGCCTGTTCCTAGGCGCGCTGCTGCCCTACATCTTCGGTGGACTGACCATGACCGCCGTCGGCCGTGCCGGGGGCGAAGTGGTGGAGGAAGTCCGACGCCAGTTCCGCGAGAAGCCCGGCATCATGAAGGGAACCGACACCCCGGATTATGCGCGGGCAGTGGACCTTCTCACCAAGACGGCGATTCGCGAAATGATCGTCCCGAGCCTGCTGCCGGTACTGGCACCGGTCGTGGTCTACTTCGCGATCGCGATGTTGGCGGGCCAGGCTGAGGCCTTCGCGACCGTCGGCGCACTGCTGCTCGGCGTCATCGTCTCGGGACTGTTCGTGGCCATCTCCATGACCGCGGGCGGCGGCGCCTGGGACAACGCCAAGAAGTACATCGAGGACGGAAACCACGGCGGCAAGGGCTCCGAGGCCCACAAGGCTGCGGTCACGGGGGACACCGTGGGTGATCCTTACAAGGACACCACCGGCCCGGCGATCAACCCGCTGATCAAGGTCACCAATGTGGTGGCGCTGATCCTGCTGGCCTTCCTCGCCTGATCAGCCGCGCATGTGTGCTGAACAATGCCGCCCGAAGGGCGGCATTGTTTTTCCTGACGTAACGACCTCAGAACCGCAGAATCGACGAGGACCTGTCGGCGGCTCCGCCGCCGATCGCCACGCCCGCTGGCGTGGACTCGGCCCTGTCCGAAGCGTCAGGCATGCGGTTGCGCGGCGAAGGCCTCGACGGCGAACGCGACCCGCTCCTCCGCTGACTCCCGGTGCTCGGCGACCCGCGCCTCGATGGCTCGCAGCCGCGGCAGCAACCCGCAGCCGCTGGCAACCTGAATGGCGAGACCGGGACGGGCATTCAGCTCCAACAGCTGCGCCCCTTTCGAACGGTCGAGCACAAGATCAGCACCGAGGTAGCCGAGTCCGGTCGGTTCATAGCAGCGCGAAGCCAACAGCAGCATGTTGCGCCAGTCGTCGATGCTGATGGCGTCGAGCGACCGACCAGTATCCGGGTGCTCCCGGATCGGCCGCGTGTACTGCACCGCCCTGATCGCCCTGCCTGTGGCCAGGTCGAGCCCGACGCCAACCGCCCCCTGATGGAGGTTCGCCTTACCGTCACTGGCATGGGTGGCGAGCCGCAACATCGCCATCACCGGATAGCCCTGAAACACGACGATCCGGATGTCGGGTACGCCCTCATGGGAGAGCCCGGAAAATGACGGATCGAACTCGATGAGTTCCTCGACGATGACCGCATCCGGCTGGCCACCGAGGGAATACAGCCCGGCGAGAGCATTGCTGACGTGGCGCTTGATCTGTTCGATGCCCAGTTCAGCGCCGGATGCCTTCACGAAGCGGTCTCCGGACCGGCGCTCGATCACCATGATGCCTTTGCCGCCGGATCCCTTTGCCGGCTTGATGCAGAAACTCGCATGCCCCTCGAGCCGAGCCCCGATGTCCCTGACCTCGAACTGATGGCGCACGACGAACAGCAGTGCCGGAGTCGCCAGGCCCGCGGCTTCGAGGATGCGTTTAGTTTCGAGTTTGTTGTCCACCAGCGGAAAGGCGCGGCGGGGGTTGTAGCGGGCAACGTAGTTCCGATTGCGCCCGTTAAGACCGAGCACACCCAAACGGGACAACACTCTGGGTGAGATGAAGCTCACTGCGAAAACGCTCGCATGTCACGGAACCGCCGCAGCTCCGAGAGTCGGTAACCACTGTACTGACCGATCACCAGAATACCGGCGAGCAGTACCAGATTGAGTTCAGGAAAGTTGAAACTCAAGTGCTGGACGATGCGCAGCTCCATCAGCACGTAGGCGAGTACCGCCACCACCAGACTGCCGCCGCCCTGGACGAGCACCTCCCGGGGCCCCTCTTCCTCCCAGAGGATGGACATGCGCTCGATGGTCCAGGCAATGATGACCATGGGGAAAAACGTGATCGTCAGTCCCGTACTGTAACCAAGCCGGTAGCCGAAAATGCTGAGCAGAGAAATCAGCAGGATCACGATCACGACCAGCGTGGCGATCCGCGCCACGAGCAGGAGATTGAGGTAGGACAGGTAGCCGCGCAGCAGCAGCCCAAATGCCACGACCGTAATGAAGCTGACCAGCCCCAGACCGAGAGAGGTCTGCACGAACGCCAGGGCGATCAGCACCGGCATGAAGGTCCCCGAGGTCGGGATGCCGACCACGATGCGCATGAAAGCGACCACCAGCGCGCCGAGCGGCAGCAGAAACAGCAGCTTGAACAGGCCCTGCTCCTCGATGGGAAGCGCGGCAATGCCGAAGGCGGCTAGCGGACTGTCGCCGAACTGGGCCTGGGCAAGCTGCAGCGCAGGGACGCTCTGGCGCAGCATGGAGAAGCTGACCTGGGACTGGGTACCGCCTTCCACATCCAGCAGTGACGTCCCGCCGCGATGCCAGAGCAGCATGTTCTCAGGCAGGCCCTGGCGGCCGCTGACGGGATCGAATACTCGCCAATAGCCATCGACGGGAATCTCGACAAGCGGCGTCAAGGGGCGGCGCCGGCGCGCGTCCTCCAACTCCAGTCCCTGTGCGACATGAGCCGCAACGCCGGCAATGTTGAGCAGGCGCGCGAGAAGCTCTGCGCGCCCGAGACCCGCAGCCCGCAACAACGCGGCGTTCTGATCAATTTCCGGGTTCGCCAGCAGGCGCACCATCTCCCGCGTAAGGCTCTCAGGCGTACTCGATCGCGCCAGCGCAGTACCGATCAGCTCGCTGGCCGCAGTGGCTTCCGGCTCCTCGAAAAAGACCTCCCGCGGTCGGGGGTGGCCGACCACCCGGGCCGGTTCTCTGTCTCCTTCGACGATGAACTGGGCCGTGTAGTAGAGGGTCTGGGGACCAGTCGCCTCGCGCCGTGTCCATTCGCCGCGACGATCATCGGTCGCCTCGATGATGGCGAAACCGTACCCCGGGGATGCGGCCTGCTCAGTGAACAACCTGAACCCCGGAAGTTCCTCGGGCAGGTCCAGACTGATGCGTACCGGACCGCCGGTGGCGACGAAGTCGACCCGCGCTTCCACCAGCCATACTGGCTTCGCTTCGCCAGGCAGCAGGGGAATCTCCATCTGCACGTGCCGCATCCAGGCGATACCACCGCCCAGCACGAGCAACGCCGTGACCAGAAGCCAGAGCGCGACAGCGCGGGTGTCGGTCAAGAATCCTCTCCGCTGGCAGCCGCGCTGCCACCCGCCCTGGCAGCCGCGCCCGAACTGGCCGAACCGGATTCCGCGCGCCGCAATGGCGCAGCGTCCTGTTTGCTGACGTCCACCACCATCAGGTCACGGAGGATGTTGCGGCCGATCAGTACCGGATGCTCCAGGCTGCTGCGATCCGCAAGCGTGAACTCGGCGGTCTGAGTCATTTCACCCAGCGTGACTCGCAACTCGACCACCGGCCGTCGCTCGGGTTCCTCGGCGGCAGCCTGCAGGATACGCACCCCCCGCACTCGGGGACGCTCCATGACCACAGGCTCGCCCTCTACCGGATGCAGGACCGTGAATCGGACCCAGCGCTCACCGTCGCGCTCGAAGGTCTGAACGTCACGGGCGTCGAGCGAGGAGGTACTGGCGCCGGTGTCGATCCGCGCCCGCAGCACCAGCCCGTGATTGTCGAAGCGAACGTCCTCGACCTCGCCCACGACGAGCTTATCGAGCGCTGCAGTGCGGGTCGCCTCGCGCGGATCCGGCTCCGGACATTCGGCAGCGATATCGGTCTGCACCACCGCCAGATTGAGGGCCAGATCATCCAGGCGCTGCAGAATGTCCGGGGCACGATCATCGGGCAGCCCTGCACGGATCGCGGCCAGCTCCTCTGCCTGGGCATCGAGACGCGCTGCATGCGCCTGCTGCAACGCGACACACTCATCGAACCGGCCAAGATCCGCCTCGTCGATAAGCAGATACGGGTGCTGGCAGGCGGTCCCGAGCATGAGGGAGGCAGCGAGCAGCAATCTCTGGACCAATAGGAATCTCCACAGAGGGCCGGAAGCACTGCAGAGTCTAGCCGGCATCGGCTGGTGAATCACGGCGACGCGGCGGTCGCTGCATCAGCCTGGGTTCACCGGGCTCGAACGCCAATGCGAGTGCGAGCGCGACGGCAACGACCGAGCCGAGGCCGCGTTCAGAGGTGTCGATCTCCCTCTCCCTCTCCTTCGCGTCCCGGGCGTGCCAGGGCAAACCGGCACGTTCCTGCCTGACGTCGTCCTGCACTGCCAACCCCTGTTTCCGTACCGTGATACTGGTTTCAACTACACATCACGCCTCTGTAACATAGATGACGTCTAATCCGCGCCGTCCGATCACCAAGGCGTGCTGGAGCAGTCATGAGCGGCAATCGCATTCTGCTGGTGGAAGACGAGGCCGACATTCGCGAGATGCTTTCCTTTTCTCTCGAGCGGGCAGGATACAGTGTCATCGAATGTGCCGACGCGGAAGAGGCCATCCGCAGACTCGAGGGGCCGCTCCCGGAACTGCTGGTAATCGACTGGATGCTGCCGGGCATGAGCGGACTCGACTTCGCTCACCGCCTGCGCCAGGACCCACTCACCGCAGAGCTGCCCCTGATCATGCTCACGGCCAAAAGCGAAGAGGCCGACAAACTGCGCAGCTACGACGTCGGCATTGACGACTACGTGACCAAACCGTTTTCGCCACGGGAGCTGATCGCCCGTATCAAGGCCATATTGCGACGCAGCGGCGTTCCGGAGAGCGGTCAGATCCAGTTCGGGAAACTCCTGCTCGACATTCAGGGTCACCGTCTCGCCATCGACGGCGAGCCGACGCACATCGGACCCACCGAGTTCCGCCTGCTGGAGTTCCTGATGCGTCATCCGGAGCGCGCATTCGAACGTGAACAACTGCTCGACCGCGTCTGGGGCCGTTCGGTCTACGTGGAGGAACGGACCGTAGATGTGCACATACTCCGGCTGCGCAAGATCCTGGCGCCCCATGGGCTTGCCGACTGGGTGGAGACCGTCCGCGGCGTCGGCTATCGCTTCTCCCCCAAGGTCGAAGCCACGCAATCCGAGACACCATGAGAGGTTGGGCCGCCGAGGCCGCATGGTTCACCATCGCTCTACTCTCCGGACTTGTCCTCGGCAGCCTTCTCGACTGGTTCACCCTAGGCATGCTGCTCGCGATCGCGCCCTGGTTCGTCTGGCGCGTGCGCGACCTGCGCCGATTCGACACATGGCTCAACCGCTCGCTCGGGCGACCCCCGCCGATGTACGGCCTGCCGGAGGACCTTGCCTACCGCCTCTGGCGCCTGCGGCGCGAGGCTCGCCATCGCATGCAGCGGCTGACGGCGGCCCTGCGGGAACTGCAGCAGGCTACCGAGGCCCTACCGGATGCCGCCGTGCTACTCGAGGGGCAGGACACCATCGCCTGGTTCAACCGGGCAGGTGCCGATTTGCTCGGCCTGGAGCAGCGAGACCGCGGGCGCGCCCTGTCCGGGCTGATGCGAACCCCCGATCTCGTTCAGATACTCCACCATGCGGACATCGAAGGTGCCATCGAAATGCCCTCGCCCCTGGCAGACGGCCGTACCCTGGACATCCGCGTCATTCGCCTCACCCACGCCAGACGGCTGTTACTCGCCCGCGACATTACCCAGGTGGTCAAGCTCCGAACCATGCGCCAGGACTTCGTCGCCAACGTTTCCCATGAGCTGCGCACGCCGCTGACCGTGATTCTCGGCTACCTCGAGGCACTGGAAGAGGATTCGGACCCCGAAGTGCTCGAGGCGACGACGCAGCGCATGCGGCGGCCGGCGGCACGCATGAAAACGCTGGTGGAAGACCTTCTGCTACTGTCGCGACTCGATGGGACGTCCTCCGCCAGCAGTGAACAGAGCAGCGAGACCAACGTGGCCGCAGTGCTGAAGCGCATCGTGACCGAGACGGGTGCTCTAGCCACCGACGCACATCGCATCGAGCTCGAAGTAGACGAAGATCTTTGCCTCCTTGGCGTCGAACAGGAGCTGCAGAGCGCGTTCACCAATCTCATCGTCAACGCCATTCGCTACAGCCCGGACGGCGGCACAATCCGCATCCGCTGGCGGGAACTCGAAGGTACGGCACACTTCGAGGTCAGCGACGAGGGTCTCGGCATCGCAGCAGAGCACATTCCCCGCCTGACCGAGCGCTTTTACCGTGTCGACGTGGGCAGGTCGCGAGATGCGGGAGGGACCGGTCTCGGACTCGCCATCGTCAAGCACGTGTTGCGGCGGCACGCGAGCGAACTGGAGATCGCGAGCACCCCCGGGCAGGGTTCGACTTTCTCCTGCAAGTTCCCTGACGCCCGCGTGGTTCGCAAACGGGCTCAACCGTCGTCGTGAGACACAGACATACTCGATTAGCGAGCAACGCACCGGCGGGCGCGCTAGACTGGACCAGCTGCGTCAGTCCGTCTGGAGGCACCCATGCGCGAACACATTTCGGTCCAGTACGACCAGGAACTCGAGTCCATTCGCGCGCAGCTCATCGAAATGGCGGGTATCGTCGAACGGCAGCTCGAACAGGCAGGTCAGGCGCTGTTGCGCCAGAGCTCCGAACCCGCCGACGCCGTCATCGCGGCCGATGCGGAGGTCAATAGGCTCGAAGTCACCATCGATGACCTCTGTAGCCACGTCATCGTCAGACGCCAGCCCACTGCAAGCGATCTCCGCTTCATCCTGGTCACCATCAAGTCGATCACCGACCTCGAGCGGATCGGCGACGAGTGCTCACGAATCGCGAAAATGGCGCTGGACCTCGCGATTCGTGCCCCGATCAGCACACGCTTCCCGGAATTCGAGGAGATCCAGAAGACAGTCGAGGGAATGCTTAGGGACGTTCTTCGCGCGCTCTTCCGGGTCGACACCGAAATGGCCGCCGAGGTGATCGCCCGCGACAAGGGCGTGGATCGGACCTACAAGACTCTGGTTGCGCGGATCACGGCGGAGATGGAACAGCAACCCGGAGACCTGCGATCGCTGCTGGATCTGCTCTGGTGTGCACGGTCATTGGAGCGGATCGGCGACCATGCCAAGAACGTTGGCGAGTACGTGATCTACCTGAGTCATGGCTACGACATTCGACACCAGCCGCTGGAGGCCAAGCAGCGCGAGGCTCTCGGCGCCTCCCACGACGACTAACCGTTATCGCTCGCAATCGCAGCGGCATGACCTTGTGGGAAGGCGTGCTACGCGCAGCGTTGCGCGCCGATCGGCGGCGCAGCCGCCGCGTGATGGCTTCGTTCGTTGTGGCTGCTTTCGTTCGAGCGCTGCTGCGCAGCGCATCGGAGCGCCTCCCTTCGGGAGGCACTCCTTCCCACACTCTATTAGGGGCTTCTTCGCGGAGTAGGCTCTTTGTGGGAAGGTGTGCGGCGCGCAGCGTTGCGCACCGATCGGCGGCGCAGGCGCCGGGGCTCAGTCCTCGTGGCGTTCCTTCGCCTTGCGCGCGGCTTCCGCAACCTCGTCGAGAGGCGCGTGGCGCACATCCTCGCCACCGAGGAGATAGATCAGGTACTCGCAGATGTTGCAGGCATGGTCCCCGATCCGCTCCAACGCCCGCGCCGCCCACACCAGATCCAGTGCATTGGCAGGATCAGCCGCCAAGCTCGGCAAGGATGCCTTGACCAGCGCCTTGTACTCGGCGTCGATCTCCGCGTCCTCGCGACACACCGCAAACGCCTTCTGCGCATCCAGCGCCGCAAGTGCCGTGAGCATGTCGTCCACCATGCGACCCACATGGGCACCGAGCGCACGCAGACCATCGCTCTCGGGAAGCGACCCCGTCCCCTCCTCCGCACGGCGAATGGCCATGCGTGCCATCTTCTGAGCCTCGTCGCCCATGCGTTCCAGATCGGTGATGGTCTTGAGGATCGAGATCATCAGGCGGAGGTCCACCGCGGCAGGCTGACGCCGTGCTAGAATCCTCTGGCACTCGTCATCGATGGCCCGCTCGAGATCGTCGAGCTCGTCGTCGGCGGCATCCAACTTCCTTCCCCGGTCGGGGTCGCCAGCGAGCACAGCAGCGAGCGATCCGAGAAGCTGCTCCCGCGCGAGTTCGCCCATGGCGAACACCCGGTTGCGAACCTGCTCGAGTTCCTCGTTGTACTGGCGCGAGATGTGCTGATCCAGATGCAGCTTGTCCATCGCAACGCGTCCTCGATGAGTCCAGAGGTCAGCCGTAACGGCCGGTGATGTAGTCTTCCGTCGCCTGCTGCTTCGGATTGGTGAAGATGGTCACCGTGTCGTCGTACTCGATCAGCTCGCCCAGGTAGAGATAGGCGGTGAAGTCCGAAACCCGCGCGGCCTGCTGCATGTTGTGGGTGACGATGCAGATGGTGTACTCCTCCTTGAGTTCGAAGATGAGTTCCTCGATCTTCGCCGTCGAGATGGGATCCAGTGCCGAGGCCGG
Organism: Pseudomonadales bacterium; assembly: GCA_007131295.1. Lineage (GTDB taxonomy): Bacteria > Pseudomonadota > Gammaproteobacteria > Pseudomonadales > Azotimanducaceae > SLTB01. The sequence continues at coordinate 26,578 of SLQW01000050.1, forward strand.
CTCGTCGAGCAGGATCACCTCGGGCTCGATCGCGATTGCCCGGGCGATGACCAACCGCTGCTGCTGTCCGCCTGAAAGGCTGAATGCATTGGCGTCGAGGCGGTCCTTCACTTCGTCCCACAGCGCCGCCCGGCGCAGGGATTTCTCCACCACTTCGTCGAGCACGCGGCGGTCCTTCACACCCTGGATGCGCAGCCCGTAGGCGACGTTCTCATAGATGCTCTTCGGAAACGGGTTCGGCTTTTGAAAAACCATGCCGACCTTGCGCCGAAGTTCCGCCACGTCCACCGTCGGATCGTAGATGTTCTGGCCATCGAGCCGGATCTCACCCTCGATCCGGCAGGTGTCGATGAGATCGTTCATCCGGTTGAAGCAGCGCAAGAGCGTGGACTTACCGCAACCAGAGGGGCCAATGAACGCCGTAACCCTCTTTTCGGGTATCACGAGGCTGATGCTCTTGAGGGCAAGCGAGTCGCCGTAGTACAGGCTGAGACGGTCGACCTCGATCGAAGGCGTTTGCCGGCTCAGCTTCAAACGCTCACCCCCTGCCTGGGGCAGGCTCACCTTGCTCAAATTCTGGGTCGTGGAATCGCTGCGTTCGCTCATGGGTTCGATCCGTCAGATGGAGCTCTGCGTCTCAATCGCTTTCGCTCTTGTACTTTTCCCGCAGATGGTTGCGGATGGTAATCGCCGTAATGTTGAGCACGATGATGATCAGCACCAGGATCAGCGCCGTCGCGTACACCAGCGGCCGGCCCGCCTCCACGTTCGGGCTCTGGAAGCCGACGTCGAAGATGTGGAACCCGAGGTGCATGAACGCGCGATCGAGATGCAGGAACGGCGGATTGCTGTCCATGGGCAGGTTCGGCGCCAGCTTCACGACGCCAACCAGCATCAGCGGCGCTACCTCTCCGGCGGCCCGAGCCACGGCCAGAATAAGCCCCGTCATCATGCCCGGCGCTGCCAGGGGTACGACGGTCCGCCACAGGGTTTCGGCCTTGGTGGCGCCGAGCGCCAGGCTGCCTTCGCGGATGGCGCTGGGAATTCTTGCCAGGCCTTCCTCGGTGGATACGATCACCACCGGCAGCGTGAGGAGTGCGAGGGTCAGCGACGCCCAGATGATCGCGGGGCTGCCGAACGTGGGTGACGGCAACGCCTCGGGGAAGAACGTCTGGTCGATCGACCCGCCGACGAAGTACACGAAGAAACCGAGACCGAACACACCGAACACGATGGAAGGCACGCCGGCCAGATTGTTCACCGAGATGCGGATCGTCCTGACCAGAGGCCCCTGCTTGGCGTACTCGCGCAGGTAGATGGCAGCGAGAACACCGAATGGCGTCACCACCACCGACATGATGAGAACCATCAGCACGGTGCCGAAGATGGCCGGCAGAATGCCGCCCTCCGTATTCGCCTCACGCGGGAAACCGGAGACGAACTTCCAGAATTCGCCGGCATAGTGAACGAGCTTTGCGGCCACGGACATGTCGTTGGGCCACCAGGCGTGGACGATGTCCGCGAGGCGGATGGTGACGCGTTCTCCACCCATGGTTTCGACGGTGACCGCAAAGCGGCCAACTTCCTGCCGCAGCGCCTGCCGCTGCGCTTCCAGGACCTCGTGTTCGGCCTCCAGCGCCGCGCGCTCGGCCGCGAGCTGGGCCGTTATGGCCTCCCGTCGTGACGGATCGAGGTCCACGGTCAATTCGAGGCCGCGCTCGCGCAGGCGGATCCGCTCCATGCGGAAATTGACGTTGCCGATATCGAAACGCTCGATGCGGCCGATCTGGGTCACCAGCGCACTGGTCTGTGCGAGTTGCTCCTCGAACTGCGCTCGCGCATCGTCACCCTGGGCCACGACGACGCCATCCACCTCGTAACTGCGCAGATAGCCGAAGAAGTCACCCCACTGCAGGCGCTCGATCTGGACGATGTCCCTGGGGTAGCGCCACTCGCTCATGCCGTCTTCGAGGTACCAGACGAAGTCGCGCCCGGTGACGTCGCGGTTGCCCTGCTTGATCAGGTGCCGGGTGACGAGTTCCTGGTCTTCGGGCACCATGAAACCGGCTTCCCGCATGGCAACCGCCGTCATGGTCTCGGAGCGACTCAGCTCCCCGATCACCCGGACCGGTGCATCACCCGGTCGGGCGACGTAGTCGAACTCGATGACCGCTGCCGGCCAGAAGTGCGCCAGGCCGCGCACCGCGATGAGCATGATCAGGCCGATGACCATGACCATGCTGACGGCGACTGCGCCGCCACTGAGCCATACCCATGGCGTCCCCTGACCGAACCAGGCCTTGACACCAGGGTTGTCTCGGGACGTCGTTGCCAGTTGCCGTTTAGCCACCAATGACCCCCGAATCAGAGCGAGCTGTAGCGCTTGCGGAGACGGTCGCGAACCAGCTCCGCAGCGGTGTTGAGTACAAAGGTGAGAACGAAGAGCACCAGCGCCGCAAGGAAGAGGATCCGGTAATGGGTTCCACCCACTGCTGTCTCCCCAATTTCCACGGCGATGTTCGCCGACAGGGTGCGCATGCCCTCGAAGATGTTGAAGTTCATCACCGGACTGTTGCCGGTCGCCATGAGCACGATCATGGTCTCCCCCACGGCCCGACCGAAGCCGATCATGATGGCGGAGAAGATGCCGGGACTCGCCGTCAGCAGCACCACTTTGGTGACTGTCTGCCAGGGCGTGGCGCCGAGCGCCAGCGAACCCTGGGTGAGGTGCTTGGGCACATTGAAGACGGCATCCTCGGTGATGGAGTAGATCGTGGGGATCACCGCGAATCCCATGGCCATGCCTACCACCAGCGCGTTGCGCTGGTCGTAGGTGATGCCGACGTCCGTCAGCCACTGGCGCATGTCACCGTTGAAAAACCAGAGTTCGATGAACGGGCTCAGCGAGACGCAGAACCAACCGGTGACGAGCACGACGGGAATGAGGATCGCGCCCTCCCATCCTGGCGGGACGAGCCGCCGCACCAGCGGCGCGAGTGCCGTGGTCCAGACGTAGGCCGTGACGATCATGAACAGCGGCATCAGGAGCAGGATGCTGAACACCGCCGGCAGATGGCCTTCGACGAAGGGCGCGAGCCAGAGGCCTGCTAGGAAGCCGAGGATCACGGTGGGCAGCGCTTCCATCACCTCAATGGACGGCTTCACCAGCCCACGCATTTTCGGCGACATGAAGTAGGCGCTGTAGATCGCCCCGAGGATGGCCAACGGCATGGCGAAGAGCATGGCGTAGAACGCCGCCTTCACGGTACCGAGAGTCAAGGGCACCATGCTGAACTTCGGCTCGAATTCATCGGTAGCCGAGGACGACTGCCAGACGAACTCCGGCTGCGATCGCCCTTCGTACCAGACAGGCCCCCAGAGGGCGCCCACCGAAACTTCCGGATGCGGATTGCGCACGCTCGCATAGGTGAACTGTTCCGAATCGTCAACGGCGATCAGGGCGTTGGCGCGCGCAGCGAATCCGATTACGGGAAGCGGAGAATCACCGACCCGCTCACGCGCAACCGTCCTGTTCGAAGTCGAGTAGTGGATCTGAACGACGCCCCGTTCGTCCGCCGTGGCGAAACCCTTGCGGATGTACTCCGGCTTGATCTTGGTGACCGGTGCCGCGTGACTGCGAAACTCGCGGATGAAAGTGATCTGATTGACGTTGTCGTCGTCGCGAACCAGCATGAACTGGACCACGCTACCGTCGGATCCGCCGACGATGATGGCGACCGTCCCTAGCAGGTAGTCGAGCGCGGTAACTTCCGCATCCTGGCCACGGATCACCCGCTTGCTGTGGACGAGGGAGGCCCGCTCGGGTCGGCGGATGTCGAAGTAGTGCAGGAAACCGCGGTCGTCGCCGACGAGCATGTGCGCGCCGGTGATGTCGAGCAGGATGCGGGTCGCCTGTGCGCCCTGGGGCAGACCGGGCAGGTCGTGCACAATTCGCCGTACGGTCACTTCTCCGGTCATGAACGACGTGCGCTCCTCGAACCGGACCAGGCGCAGGGTACCGTCGTCGAGGGCCGCAGCAATGGACACGCCGCCTGCGCCCCGCTGAAGTCCTATGGCGGCAATGGACCGGCCCGCGGCATCGACGACAGTCAGCGGGTCATCACCGTCCGCCACCGGATAGAAGACCGCTGGGCGATACTGCCGGCCGGTCGGAGAGAAGCGCTCGTTGTACTCGTGACGGGCGACGAGGGCGCGGCCGTCGCTCAGGCCATAAGCCACGATTTCGGTGCGTGGCTCGGCAAAGGTAAACGCCGTGACCTCCGCGTCGGCCGGCAGCGGCAGGTCCACTTCATGGGTGACTTCACCCGACTCGGGCAGGAAGAACACCACCCGCCGATCCGTCGTGTAGCGCACCGCCAGCTCGAGGTGCCGGTTGACGGTGACATAGCTCGTCTCGGTATCGATTCCACCCGGCGCGGGAAAGCGGTTCTCCACCGACATGCTCGCCGGCCGCAGCATCGGCGCCACTTCCGAGAACAGATAAACGAAGATCAGGCCCAGCGCGATGATCACGCTGACGCCGAATGTGCCCACGGAATAGCGGGCGAAGTAGTCCTTGACCGCGCGCCAGCGGCGCAATTTGCGCCGCGCGTCACCGTCCGGAAGCGCACCCGGCGCCGCGCCGGACGATGCAACGCTGGAAGCCGTATCGTTCATGGAGTTCCTCGGCTGACCATTTCCGCGTGGCGGGAAACGCGCGCAAAGCCTATGCGCGGATTGTTAGGGTTTCGTGACAGGCCGAACTGGAAACGGGTTTAGCGTCTCTACGCCTCTCCCTTGGCGTTTCCGAGATGCACCGCAGATCCCCGTCCCCCCTGGAACAGATTGGGCGGCGCAAGCCGCCGCCCAATCCTTCTGACGACTTCAGTTGATTCCGAGCGTGGCACGCTGACGCGCGGCCACCGACTCCGGCAGTGGGATGAAGCCGTCGCGAACGGTCACTTCCTGCCCCTGCTTGGAAAGGACGAGGCGAAGGAACTCGCGCTCCAGGGGAGCCATGGGACGCTCCGGGTGCTTGTTGACGGCGAGGTAGAGGAAGCGAGCGAGCGGGTAGTCGCCCGACGCTGCGTTCTCTGCGTTCGGCTCGAAGAAGCCGTTGCCCTCGGCGTCACGGCGCAGCGGAAGGGCGCGGACACCTGCCGTCTCGTAGCCTATGCCGGAATAGCCGATGCCGTTGAGGGATTCGGTCACGCCCTGGACCACCGAGGCTGAGCCAGGCTGCTCGTTGACGGCGTCCTTGAAGTCGCCATCGCAGAGCGCGTGCTGGCGGAAGAAGCCATACGTACCGGAAACGGCGTTACGGCTGTAGAGCGTGATGTCCCGGTTGGCCCAGGCACCGGTCATGCCGAGCTGACCCCAGCGGGTGATGTCGTTGCCATGGCCACAACGGCGGGTGCTGGAGAACACCGCATCCACTTGCGGAATGGTCATGCCCTCGATGGGGTTGTCGCGGTTCACGAACACGGCGATGGTATCGATGGCCACTGGAACCAGCGTCGGCGGATACCCGTGACGCTGTTCGAACGAGGCTTGTTCGCTGTCGCGCATGCCCCGGCTCATGGGACCGAAGCTGGACGTGCCCTCGACCAGCGCGGGCGGCGCGGTGCCGGTGCCGGTGCCCCGAATCTGGGGTCTGACGTTGGGATAGAAGGTCCGGAACTCCTCGACCCAGAGGGCCATGAGGTTGTTCAGGGTGTCGGAACCGATGCTGGTCAGGCTGCCGGACACACCGCTGACCCGCTCGTAGATCGGGAGGTTCGGATCCACTTGCACGGTCTGGGCGGCGGCGCCTGCAGCTGCGGTCACCGCCGCAGCCATGGCACCGGCCTTCAGTAGGCTCGTGACTTTCATGCTGTTGCTCCTTGTGTGTACTTGGGCGCCGTTGGCTGCCCGGATGAGACTGCCACCGTCAGGTGACAGCCTCGTAACGGTGTCGTGTCGTTTCGTCAGAAGCTGACCTGCGCACGCATGGCGAAGGCCCAGGGCTTGTCACCCGTATCGTCCTGGTCGACGCGAATGATGTTGCCCATGAAGCGGACGTTGCGGCTCGCGTAGTAGTTCACGGCGAGGGTGATGTTGCTCTGCTCGCCGCCACTGATCGTGCCGTCGTTCAGGTCCAGCCAGCTGTAGCGCAGGCCCAGCTCCCAGGCGCCGGGCGTGACGCCGCGGAAGCGACCGCCGCGGTAGGAACGCTGGCCACCCAGGACGTAGCTGCCCTGGATGTGGAAGGCGCTGAAATCGACGTCGGAGTCACCCGAACCACGGCTGACGTCGGTCAGCATGTACTCGCCCTCGATGGAGAACGGGCCCGACATCCACGCCGCTTCGAGACCCAGTTTCAGGGTGCTGTTGGCGTTGCCGATGCTGCCGGTGTCCACCAGCCGCGGCGAACCCCCGGCACGGGACTCTGGCCGCGCCCGGAACCGGACCGTATCGGCGTCGTCGGTGGACTCGTACGCCAGGGCGATGCCCAGATGCACCATGCCGTCGTCGTCGTTCATGGGATTGAAGACGAAGCGACCACCCACACCCAGCGGCTGGTCGCCGGTGGAAGAGGATCCGGTCCTACGGCTGTAGATCATGGCCTGATAGCCGTAGTTGCCTTCGAAGTGCTCGTAGCCGGCGCCAAGACGGCGGGCGTCGGCAAACGCTTCCGTACCCAGCGAACGCTCGATGAACATGATGGCGTTGGAGCTTGTGAGCTCGTTCAGGCCGAAGGGCACCTTGAACTGACCGAGCCGAAATTGGCCGGGGCCGAGGCCGTTGTACGAGATGAAGATGTCGTTCGCCGCGACGTTGTTCTCGGCGAAGTCCCACTCCACCTTGTAACCCCAGCCGTCGCCGAAGGTGCCATTGGCGCCGAGACGGGCACGGCGGACGAGAACGCCGTCGTTGAGCGGCACGATGTCGTCGTCGTACATGGCGGCATCGAGGTGAATCCGGCCGCCCACGTTGACGGTCGGGCTTTGCGCCAGGACAGGCAGCGACATCGCCATGCCCAGGCCAGCGACAGCAGCGGCCATGCCGCAGTTGCGCAATGCTTTCATGCGTGAATCTCCAATGAATCCCTCGGAACTTCTTGTTCAATCCCCTGACCGGGCCGGGCAGGCCCGTTTGCGCCGAAGAACCTTGCTTCGACGCCGCGGCACACTAGTGTCGAATTGCGACGGGCTGATGACTGATTTATTTCAAAACCATGACAACACCGCCTGCGCGACACACGGCCTGCGCTAAGATGATGGCTCGAGTCTGAAGCGGTTGGGAGAGCGAAGTGTCAGGTTCCCTGTTCGTCACCCTGGGTACCTTTCTCGGCGGGCTCGGCCTCTTCCTGCTGGCAATCACCATGATCACCAGCGGGCTGAAGATCGCCGCCGGGGATGCCCTGCGCGACATCCTCGCCCGCTCGACCCGGACCCGGGCGCGCGGCGTCGGCTCCGGCATTCTGGTCACCGGTCTGGTGCAGTCCTCGAGCGCGGTGACCGTGGCCACCATCGGTTTCGTCAACGCGGGGCTGATGGGACTCACCGCGGCCCTCGGCGTCATCTACGGCGCCAACATCGGCACCACCATGACCAGCTGGCTGGTGGCCGCGGTGGGCTTCAAGTTCCAGATTCAGCTCTTTGCCCTGCCGCTGGTGGGCGCAGGCATGCTGATGCGGCTTCTGGGCGCGCAATCCCGAGTCGGGGCCATCGGCGAAGCGCTGGCCGGGTTCGGCCTGTTCTTCGTCGGAGTGTCGATCCTGCAGGACGGCTTCGCCACCATGGTGGACCGGTTCCAACTCGGCGCGTTGGCCATCGACGGCTTCACCGGCCTCGCCATGTACGTCGCCATCGGCGCAGCCATGACCCTGTTCACCCAAAGTTCCAGCGCGGCCATCGCCATCACCCTCACCGCCGCCACCGGCGGCGTGCTCGCCATCGACGCCGCCGCCGCGATGGTGATCGGCGCCAGCGTCGGCACCACGTCCACCGCCGCCTTCGCGGTCATCGGCGCGACTCCGAACGCAAAGCGGGTCGCCGCCGGCCACGTGCTGTTCAATCTGGTCACCGCCAGTGTCGCCCTGCTCATCCTGCCGCTGATGCTTTGGGCAGTGAGGCAGACGGGGGACGTCCTCGGGATGGAGGATGTACCGGCGGTCACCCTGGCTCTGTTCCACACCTTGTTCAAGCTGTTGGGGCTGGCGATTTTCTGGCCCGCGACCGAACCCCTGGCGCGTTTCCTCGAGCGGCGGTTCACGAGCCAGGCCGAGACGCTGGGCCGCCCTCAGTATCTGGACGCGAACGTGGCCGCGACTCCAGCCTTTGCGCTCGACGCCCTGGCCCGTGAACTCGAAAGGGCGCTCGCAATCGCCCACGGCAACCTCAAGCGGGCGCTGGGCAGCACACTGGTGTCTCCCCGTGACCTGCTCGCCGGAAAAGATGCCCTCGCGAGCCTGGTGCCTGCCATAGAAGACTTCGTCGCGCGCATGGACCGGGATCGCATGCCGAAGTCGGTGGCCGAGCAGATTCCCGGCATCCTGCGCATCACCAACTACCTCGATGAGATCAGCCAGCTCACCGGTGAAATGGTGGACCGCAGCCATACGCTGGATGCATTGCGTGGTGGCCCGGTCGCCGATGACATCGCACGTTTCCGGCGGGCGGCCGCTCGCGTCATCTATGCCGCAGACCCAAGCGAAGCGGAATACGTGGCGGCAGACCTTGATGCGGCCTATGACGGCCTGCGACAGAGCTGGCATGGCCTGAAGGACACGCTGCTGGCGGCCGCGGCAGACGGGCGCGCGCCCATCCCGCGGGTGAACCTTGCCATCGATGTGCTCCGCAGCACGCTACGCGCAACGGAACAGGTGGTGAAAGCAGCGCATCGCCTGCAGAAGCTGCGCGCGGCGCTGAATCCACAGGCAGAACAGTACCTGGAAGAAACAGAAGGCGAACAGGCAGCCTGACCATTCGCCTTCGTCCGGCCGTCAGCGCGAGACTGCATCCAACGCCGACTACCGCAGGTACCCCAAGTTCTTCCGCATGCTAGCCCGCCTCGCGCTCTGCAGCATCGCGCCGCGCCCGGGACTCACGTTCGAGTCCTGCGACCCGGGCCTCGACCTCCAAGGCGCTGCGACCGCCGATCAGGATCCCCGAGGCAACGACGCCGACCAGGAGCCCGACCCAGGGTTCGAACAGGGCGATGGCCATGCCGGCAAGCAGCGCCACCCCCCGCTCAACGGGATGTTCGGCAATCGCCATTGCCACATAGGCACAGGCGAAACCTGTCAGCGCCAGGGTCAGCGTGAGCGCGATCCCCATCAGTGGCTCGAGGCCCGTCATCAAAGGCAAGAGGAAAAAGATGAAGGGAACGCCCATGAAGAACATGGAGTGGATGCCGCTGAAAAGGGAATCCATCTGCTTGCGCCCCTGCTGCCAGCGCTGTACGACCACCACATGCCCGCCCGCCCAGACGCTGCCCTGGAGCGGGAAAAAAGGCGCGATGATGCCGCCAAAGAAGTTACGGATAGCCACCGAAAGGTGGGTCCGCGTGCTGTCCAGACGGACCTTCTCGTCCGGTCGCTGGTCAGAGGCCTGGCGGATGATCTCGTTCGCGGTGACGATGTCACCGAACAGGATGATGTAGGTAATCAGCGCCAGCGGCGCCGCCGCCAGGTACATCTCCCAGCTCGGCCAGCCAATGGCGAACGGCGACGCCACGGCCCAAACCTCGTGCACCGGCGGAATCAGAATCCCCCAGCGGATATCGTAGCTGACCTCACCGACCATAGGGCCGACGATAGCGGCGACGATGAATCCCGGCAGCAGACCAAGGCTCCCCAGAACCATGAGCGGGCGCGACCTGAGCTTCAATGCCCGGAAAGGGATCGAGAACATGAGGATGAGGCAGACGCCAAGGGCAAGGACCGTGCTGATCGGCTGCGCGAGCAGATAATCCGGCGCGTCGTCGAGGAAGATCCGTTTGAATGACGCGATCGCGGCGCCGAGGATGATCCCCGCCTTCAAAGCGCTTGGCAGCCACTCCATGAACTTGCGGCCGAGCCCCGTGACCCCGAGTACGGCCATCATGCCCGCCAGGGTGACACACATGGCCGTCATGGCTTGGAAGCGTTCCGTGGGCGTGTCGTAGCCAGTCAGCGTGAACGTCAACACCAGCGGCAATGCGGGCGTCACCCAACCGGGCGCGTATGGCTCGCCGAAGACGATCGGCGCCAAGCCGATGAGGAAGCCCTGCACGAATGCGACCGCCACGGCCTGTTCGAAGGTGAGACCAAAGCTCGCCACCATGATCGGGACCAAGGCGAGGCCCGTAGCCGACGCCAGCGCAATCCCCTGGAGGAACTCCGGCCAATACAACCGCGTGTGGTAAAAGGGCAGTCGGAACGTAAACAGGCCCCAGCGCCAACCTGCCTGCTCACGCCCTTCCGGATGCTGATCCATCGGTTGCTTTTCCCCCTGATCGCTTGCGCCGTCTATCCCGCGGCTAACCGCTGCACGCTACAACAATGTGTCGACGGTCACCATTCCCCGGTCGCCGCCGGCGACCGATCCGTCCACCTGAACCTTAAGCTCAACTGAACACACAAGAAACATTAAGACACATATGCCCTCATTGCGTGCAAAGACAAAAGACAACGACTTGAAACGCATTTTAGAAAAAACTTGAAGATCATTGGAACTAACACTTGAAAACAAAGTCAATTTAGCCAGGCTAAGGCCTGCCGCTGAGAAGCTCGATCTTCGGATTGACGCAGCGCTGGCTCGTCCTGGCCGAAATCATATGTTGTCAATTTGTTTCTACATGCAACATATATGCGTATTCCCTGGTACCGGATACGCACCCGAAAGGGATCCGAGCGGCATTTCGCCGCCCAAACGGCAAGAACCATGGAGGTAACATGAAGCATAAGCGCACAGCCCTCGCATTCGCCGTCGCATCCAGCCTTACGGCTGGCGCTATGGCCCAGACCGGCTTCGCCGACGAACAGGGTCCTTATGTCGGTATCGGCTACCAGAACGTGACCGCGGACGTTCTCGACGTCACCCTGGACAATGCGACGATCACCGGTGGCTGGCAGCTCAGTCCGAACCTGTCGCTGGAGGCCAGCTACACTCAAACCTTCTCCAAGGACGGCAATCCGGCCATCGGTGTCGACAACGTCCGCGTGCGCCACGGTTGGGTTGCATCCGCGATCGGGTCCGTCCCACTGACCGACAACATCAGCGCCTACGGCCGAATTGGCTGGGGCTGGCACCGCCTGTCCGCAAACTTTGGCGAAGGCAACGAGAAGGACTGGATCGATGACGCCGTGTTCGGCGCCGGCATCCGGGCCAATCTCACGCCCATGGCGGAGCTGCGCGCCGAGTGGACCCGGCTTTTCGACTCCAACGACATCAATGCAAACGGCATCAGCTTCACCTACATCCACCACCTGCGTTGACGTCTAGCCGAGCGCCCCGCCACCGCGGGGCGCTCCCGGTCACGTGGCGCCCATGGACATGCCCTGGCATCTTTGTCTCTGGGCCGACCCGACAGGTTCTCGCTCGCTGCACTCTGACGTCACGCTTATGCATCCAGCGTAGAGCAGTGCTTTCGAGACAGTTGATCGATTCCGGCGCCGCAATGAATCGGAGCCCCGATGGTGAAGCAGCGATTTCTGGCACTGGCACTTGTTCTCGTGCTGTTCAGTTCAGGCTGCGTCGATGATCCGCTGCCACCGAGCGAACCGGACCCGGACGCGACGCTACGCATCGCGCACAACTTCATCCTCACCCGCTTCGATCCCCATCGCGCCACGTCGAGTTATGACAATACCTGGCTGTTTCCGGTCTACGACAGACTCGTGCACGTGAACCCCGATGGCGACCCGGTACCCGGCCTCGCGACCTCATGGCAGTTCGCTGCCGATGGCAGCCACCTGGACTTCGAACTTCGCGCTGGGGTCCGTTTCCACGACGGCACGCCCTTCGACGCCAGCGCCGTGGCCGCCAACATCGAGCGCGCTCGCACTGTCACCGGGACCGTAGTGGCCTCGGAACTGGCGAATATCGAAAGCGTGGAGGTCCTCCACGATCACGCAGTGCGGATGCATCTCGAGCGACCCGACGCCGCGCTGCCGCTGATCCTCTCTGACCGAGCAGGGATGATGGTCAGCCCCACCGCGTTTGGCGACCGCGGGCTCGACCGGCGACCTGTCGGCGCAGGTCCCTACCGCCTGATCGAGTATCGAACCGGCAACAGGGCCGTTTACGAGCGCATGGAGGAGTACTGGGATCCGGATGCCCAAGGCGTAAGGCGGATCGAATTGCGTTACATGCCGGACGAAATCACCCGACTCAACGCTCTGCGCAGTGGTCAAGTGGATATGGCGACCCTGCTCGCCCTGCAGGTGGATGAGGCGCGGATGTGGGGCCTGCAGGTGGCGACGCGGGTCGGACTCGAATTCACCTGGATTCAACTCAACCGGGCACGCTCCGAGTTCGGTGATCAGCGCGTCAGGCAGGCGCTGAATCTGGCGGTCAGGCGCGAGGCCCTGGTGAACGCCCTCGGCATGGGTTATGGCCAGCCCAACAGCCAGCCCTTCCCGCCCGACTATCCGGCCTTCGATCCCGAGACCGGTACCGACTTCTACGCGCACGACCCGGAGCGCGCCCGCGCGCTGCTTGCGGAAGCCGGCCTCCAGGACGGCTTCACCTTCGAGCTCATCGTCCCCGCAGCGCCGGTTTGGGGACCGCTTTACGAGGCGCTCGAGTCCCAGTTTCGGGCCATCGGCGTCACCACGCGCCCGAACATCATGGAAGGCACACAGATCAGTGAGCGCTTCTACGCTCGCGCAGAGGGCGATGCCGCGCTGGTGAGTTGGGGTGGCCGTCCCGACCCGTCCCAGACTATCGATCTGTTGTTCACGCCCGGAGGCCTGCCGAACCCGGGGGACCATAGTACCCCGGAGGTCGAACGGCTCGCCGCCGCGGCGCGAGCGGAGATTGACCCGGAGCGCCGCCAGGCGCTCCTGCAGCAGGCGGTGGGAGAGATCACGCGCGAGGGTCTCGCCGTCATCCTCTGGCACTCCTCAGCCACCTTCGCTGCGTCCGACCGGGTCGTGGGGCTCGACGTGTGGAGCTCGGGCAACAAGGCGGAATTCCGCAACATCCGCATGCTGCGCTGATACGCGCAGGGAGACCGGTTAGGAACAGATCCGAACCAGCGAACGTTCTGTTTCTGCTTATTGCACAGACGAAGCCGCGCCCTGAGGGCGGGGATCACCACTAAATGCCGGCGGCCGCGCTCAGACGCGAAAGTCTCTGCGCTCAGCGACTGCGCACGAGGCGGCCGGGCCGCGCGCCGGTGTCACGATCGTACTCGCGCGTGCGCGCTCCGCGCACCCAGGTGCCGACGTAGCCGGTGGCGGGCTGCAGCAGCCGGGTGCCGCCTGCAGGCAGATCCCGGTGCACTTCGAGTTCGCCCAGCGCGAGCCGGTCGAAATCGATCACGTTCACGTCTGCTCGCCTGCCCACCTCCAGAGCACCGCGATCGTCGAGTCCGAGCAGGCGAGCGTTGCGCAAGGTCTGCCTATGCACGACGCGCTCCAGGGGCAAACGTGCACCGCGGCTGCGATCGCGCACCCAGTAGGTGAGCTGATAGGTGGGCGCCACAGCATCAAAGATCACGCTGACATGCGCGCCGGCGTCCGACAAACCGGTGACGGTGACGTCGTCCATCTGCATGGCATGGACAGCGTCGAGGTTGTAGTCGCTGTAGTTGGTGAAGTACATGACGACGAAGTCCTGACCCTGCCCGCCGACCAGGAAGTCATAAAGCAGCGAGGCCGGCTCGACGCCGGCCGCTGCCGCACGGGCAGCGAAGGACTGCTCCGCGGTCGGCTCGTAGTCCTTGCTGTCGGCGAGGGCAAAGGTCTGGGCGTAGTTCACTTCCATGAAGGCGACGCCGTTCTCCATGGTTCCGGGCAGCTCGTGAGGCACGCTCTCCTCGGCGAGAATCCGCGCCTTCACCTCCGGCTTGCGCAGCTCGGTCAGACGCTGCTCCCGCGGCAGTTCGCGCAGGGCCAGGCAGGTGGGCCGACGCATGAAGGGATGATAGGTTTCGAGACTCATGACGATGCCAGTGGGGCGCACGCCAACCTGGGGGTGAAGTTGAGCGCCTTCCGCATTCAGCGCGATGACGCGGTCGAGCACCTCACGCCAGCGCTGCTGCCACTCGTCCACCTGGAACAACGTGAACGTAAGCGGCCGGCCACTGTCACGGGACAGCCGACCCATCAGCTCCACTTCCTCGCCGAGATCATGCGGCTCGCCGCCGAGAGCTTCAGCCCGCCCGAGGGTGCTGGA
>SLQW01000062.1 GCA_007131295.1 Pseudomonadales bacterium
CATCTCGTACCCACCGGGGAACTGGTGAGCATCACCGTGGTCCGTTCCAGCGGCAACGACGCGTTCGATCGCTCCGCGGAGCTGGCGGTGCGCCAGGCGGCGCCGTTCCGCGTGCCAGAGGACATGGCGCTGTTCGAACAACGCTTCCGGCAGCTCAGGCTGCTGTTCACTCCAGAGGATCTGAGAAACAGATGATGCGCGCGCTTCTCACGGCCGGAACGTTCCTCCTGCTGCTGGCCCTTGCCGCCGGCACCAAGGCTCAGCTCACCATCGAGATCACCCGCGGCGTGGACGATCCGGTGCCGCTGGCGGTGGTCCCGTTCGGCTGGGACGAGGTGGACATCCCGCCGGAGAACCTTGGCGACATCATCCGCTTCAATCTGGCCCGCAGTGGGCAGTTCGCCATGACCGCGCCGGTGGACATGCTGAGCCTGCCCACCCGCGAGCAGGACGTATTCTTCCGCGACTGGCGCATCCAGGGCGTGTCTTATGTCCTGATCGGCCGCCTCGAACGCTCGGGTGAGGATTACCGCGTCCACTACGCGCTGTTCGACGTTCACCGCGAACGTCGCCTGTTGCAGAACACGCTGGAAGGTTCCCGTGGCACCCTGCGTGACCTGGCCCACGACGTTTCCGATGCGGTCTACGAAGAGCTCACCGGTATGCCCGGCGCGTTCGGCACCAAATTGCTTTACGTGGTGGCGCAGAACATCGCCACCCCCAACGAGGTCTTCCGCCTGGAAATGGCCGACGCCGACGGCGCTCGCCCCACCACGCTGTTGCGCTCCAACGAACCGATCCTGTCCGCCGATTGGTCCCCGGACGGTCGTTCCGTGGTCTACGTCTCCTTCGAGACCGGCAAACCCGCCATCTACATTCAGGAGATCGCCACCGGTCGGCGGGAGATGATCACCGACTTCGAGGGCTTGAACGGCGCTCCGGCGCTGTCGCCGGACGGTCGCCAGGTGGCCATGGTGCTGTCCATGGGCGGCGCCCCGGACATCTACATTCTCGATCTCGATACCCGCCGTCTGCGCCAAGTCACGCGGCATTTCTCTATCGACACCGAGCCGAGCTGGTCGCCGGACGGCCGCTCTCTGGTGTTCACCTCGAATCGCGGTGGCCGGCCCCAGATCTATCGCGTCGAACTCGGCAGTGGCCAGATCGAGCGCCTCACCTTCGAGGGTGACTACAACGCCCGCGCGCGTCTGCTCGACGACGGCCGCAGCATGATCTTCGTGCATCGTCGGCGCGGCACGTTCCACATCGCCGCCATGGATCTGGAGTCTGGCGAGATCAATGTGCTCACCGAAACGTCTCTGGACGAGTCGCCGAGCGTCGCGCCGAACGGGTCCATGGTGATTTATGCGACCCGTGAGCAGGGCCGCGGTATACTGGCGGTCGTGTCCATCGACGGCCGGGTGCGTTACCGATTACCGTCCACCGAAGGCGACGTGCGGGAACCGGCCTGGTCCCCGTTTCTCCGATGACGCTTCAGGCGCGGGACATAGCGGCGAGCCGTCGATTGCGATGATCTCAACTCCCCTGCAGACGCAGGGTACACAGGAGCAACACGAGCGATGAACATCAGCTTCATGCGTGGTTTCACGGCCGGTGCCCTGGCGCTGTTCGTGCTGGCCGGATGCCAGACCGTGGCCGAGCCCGAGCCCCCTCCCATGGAGCCGGAGCCGATGCCGGAACGCCCTGCGGAACCGGCACCGCCGCCGACGGTCACCCCGCCCGAGCGCACCCAGCGCATCGACGTGGAAGGTGATCTGATCGGCGAGGACGGTCAGCCGATCGGCCGTGTGTTCTACTTCGAGTTCGACCGCTCCGAGCTCAGGCCGGAGGCCCGCACCCAGCTCAGCCAGCACGCGCGCTTCCTGCGTGAGAACAGCGGCAGCCGTGTGGTGATCTATGGCCACACCGACGAGCGCGGTACCCGCGAATACAACCTCGCCCTCGGGGAGCGCCGGGCTGCAGCAGTGCGCAGTTACCTGCAGTCCCTCGGTGTCGCCAACCGGCAGATGAGCGTCGTCAGCTACGGTGAGGAGCGCCCCGTCGATCCTCGCTCCAACGAACAGGCCTGGGCCTTGAATCGTCGTGCCGAACTCGTCTACCAGTAAGCGCGTGATCGCCACCGCGGGGCTCGCACTGAGCCTCGCGGTCGCGACTGTACCCGCCGCGGCGCAGGCCCCCGTGGTCGAGCCACGGCCGCCCGTGGAGCGGACCCAGCCGCCGCTCATGGCGCCACCGGGTACGCAACAGCCGCAGCAGCGTCAGCAGCCACGGCAGTTGCCGCAGACGCTGCCCGAGCAGCCTGGCGCGGCCCAGCCAAGTGCGGCCCAAGCAGGCGCTGAAGGCCGGCCGGAAACCTCGCCTTTCCGCGCTCCGGTGCTCGTCACCGACGACGACGCCCAGCCGATGGATGTGTCTGCAGGGGAGGGCATGGGCTCCCTGGTCCTTCAGCTCCAGCAGCTGCAGCAGGAAATGATGATGCTGCGCGGCATGGTAGAGGCGCAGCAGAATACGATTCAGCGCCTCGAACGAGAGCAGCGCGAGCGCTACATGGATCTCGATCGCCGACTCGCCCGCGGTGCCGGCAGCGCCGCTGCCGGCGAAGCGCTCGATGGGCCGATGGCGACGCTCGATCCCAGCCTCGAAGACGGCGCAAGTTTCGACGAACAGGCCGCCTACGAAGCCGCGTTCAACCACACCCGGGAGCGTCGCTTCGATCGTGCCATCGAGGGGTTCCGCGAGGTGATCAGCGACCATCCCGGTGGTGTCTACGAGGCGAATGCCTGGTACTGGCTCGGCGAGCTGTATCTGGCGCTCGACGACCCCGACCTCGAAGAATCACGGGCTTCCTTCGTACAGGTCCTCGAGCGCTGGCCCGAGCATCACAAGGTCCCCGACGCGCTCTACAAGCTCGGCGTCGTCTACCACCAGCTCGGCGAGCCCGACACTGCGCGCGACCATCTCGAGCGCGTTCGCAGCGAGCACAGCGGCTCCTCCGCAGCCCGCCTCGCCGCCACCTACCTCGAGCGCCTCTAGGCCCCGGAATCTCGCTCCCACTGACGAATGTAATGACACGTGCCACATCATCAGTGGGAGCGCACGTCCGCGAAGCGGGCGTGGCGATGGCCGACGCCTCCCAAATCTCGCGGCACCCTTGTGGGAGAGCGTGCCGCCCTCCGGGCGGCGCGCCGACCGCCGACTACCGCCGAATCCAAGCGCAACGCAGATCGGCGCGGCCGCTACGCGACCACGCCTTCCCACAACGCGCACCCCAGAATCTCGCGACACCCTTGTGGGAGAGCGTGCCTGCAAAGCAGGCGCGCCGATCGCCGACTGCTCGATCAGCAGGCCAAACTGAGACCAAACCTGCCGGCTCCCGCATCCTGGCCTTTGTGTCGATATAGATATAATTTCTATACCATGTTCGAGTTCGATGAACGCAAAAGCCGGTCCAATGCGATAAAGCATGGGATCGATTTCGTGGATGCCCAGGAGCTTTGGGATGATCCATCGCTGATCGAGATTCCTGCATTGACCAGCGATGAACCGCGATACCTCGTTGTCGGGCGCATTCGAGGCAGGTTCTGGTCGGCGATCATCACTTACCGCGGCCAGAACATTCGGATCATCTCAGTACGCCGTTCTCGTCCGGAGGAGGTAGTCTTGTATGAAGGCTAAGCAATTCGATGCGAAGTTCGACCGAGGCGATAGCGTTGTTGCCGAACTCGACGTCTCCAAGGCGCGCCGCCCCCTGCAGGAGCAGAAACGCGTCAACGTCGACTTCCCGGCATGGATGGTCGAGGCGCTCGACAAGGAAGCACGGCGGCTCGGGGTAACGCGCCAGTCGATCATCAAGGTGTGGCTGGCCGAACGCCTCGAGCAGACTTCCTCAGCACAATAGCCGCAGCTAACCCGACGAGCAGTTCTGCCGACCGCCGGCTATTCCGGATCGAAGCGCAACGCAGATCAGCGCGGCCGCTACGCGACCACGCCTTCCCACAACGCGCACCCCAGAATCTCGCGACACCCTTGTGGGAGAGCGTGCCTGCAAAGCAGGCGCGCCGACCGCCGGCTGTTCCGGATCGAAGCGCAACGCCTATCGGCGCGGCCGCTACGCGACCACGCCTTCCCACAACGCCCACCCCAGAGTCTCGCGAGTCCCCTGTGGGAGAGCGTGCCTGCAAAGCAGGCGCGCCGACCGCCGACTGCCGCCGAACACTGCGCTTACGCTCCG
>SLQW01000073.1 GCA_007131295.1 Pseudomonadales bacterium
TCGTGGGCCATGCTGGGTCGTTAGTCCTGATTGCGGAGCGTGGAGGGTAAAGGCATCCGCTGCAGCAGGAAAGGCATCCGGAGGTATGCTGGCAGTTAACCGTAACCTGCATCGGTGGGCGATGCAGGCTAAGCATGGAGCGCGGCATGTGTGGTCGTTTCAACATGATGGCGGATCCGCTGACCCGGTTGTTCATGGCCATGATGGGACAGGCGTTTCCGGGTGGGGATCGTCTCAACGTGGCGCCGACAGAGTTCGTTCCGGTGATCGCGGCAGAGGCGGGGGCGCGCCGCGTCGCGGAGATGCGCTGGTGGCTGGTCCCGCACTGGGCTAAGGAGCCGTCCACCCGCTATGCGATGTTCAATGCGCGCAGCGAGGGCCTGACCAAGTCGCGCGCTTTCCGCATGCCGTTCGCGCGCCAGCGTGCGCTCGTCCCAGTGTCCGGATTCTATGAGTGGCTTTCGCAGGACGGACGCAAGGTCCCGCACTACGTGGTGCCTGAGGGCGGCGATGGACTGCTGCTGGCGGCGTTGTGGGACCGCTGGCAGGGCGGCAAAGAGCCGCTTCAAAGCTTCACCATCGTCACCACGGCCGCGCACCCGGCGCTGCGCTGGCTGCACGACCGGCAGCCCGTGATGCTCGATCCAAAGGGCGGTGAGCAGTGGCTCGAGCCGGACGCGGACGAAGCGGCGCTGCTCGAACTCTGCGCGCCTGCGTTACCCACGCCGCTCGCCATCGCCCCTATGGACCCAAGGCTGAACAACGCCCGCTTCAAGGACCCTGCCAGCCTGAAACCCAAGGGCCCGGCGCGACACATCGACGCCGATGAGCCGCAGTGAGGCACAGTCGCGTCAGTTCTCGGAACTCCAGCCTTCCTTGATCATCTCCGGCTTGCCGGCGTCGGCGACCTGGGCGTCGTGACGCTTCTTCGCCTGCAGCAGTTTCGGCATGTACTCGTCGAGTTCGTCCAGCGTCCAGGCGCGTTCGTGCTGAAACGACTTGACGATGGCCGGTTGCTGCATGATTCCCACCAGCCCGTGGGCAACGTGGATGATCTGGCTGGTGACGTGACTCGCGGCTTCAGAGGCAAGCCATGTGGCCACCGGCGCGATGTGCTGGGGCCCGTTGTCGATCAGGTCCTGGTCGCTGACGGTCTCACCGCGGCGTTCGCGCAGGGGAATCGTCATCCGCGTCAACGCCGCGGGAGAAATGGTGTTGACGGTACAGCCGTATTTGGCCAGTTCCAGCGCCAGTACGCGTGAAAAACCGGCGATGCCCGCTTTGGCGGCACCATAGTTTGATTGCCCGAAGTTGCCGAACAGGCCCGAGACCGAGGAGAAATTGATGATCCGGCAGTGGTGGCGGCCGGACTCGCGAACATAGCGGGCAAAGGGACGACTGCAGCAGTAGTGGCCCTTCATGTGCACGCGAATCACCTCGTCCCAGTCTTCCTCCTCCATGTTGAACAGGGTCCGGTCCCGGAGAATGCCGGCGTTGTTCACCAGGATGTCGAGACCGCCGAAGCTGTCGATTGCAGTGTCGAGCAGACTCTGCCCACCGGCGACCGTGGCGATATCGTCGCCGTGGGGTACCGCCTCGCCGCGGTGGGCGATGATTTCCTGCGCGACCTCCTCGGCGATGCCGCCGCGTCCGGAACCGTCGGTTTCGCCGCCGAGGTCGTTCACCACCACCTTGGCGCCTTCCTGGGCGAACATGATTGCGATCTCACGCCCGATACCGCGCCCGGCCCCGGTGACCGCTGCGACCTTCCCCTCGAGTACTCCCATGGCTGCATCCTCTTCCGGCCTTTGCGGCCAGTTTTTCAGCGTGGTGGGCAAAAGAAAAGGGCCGGCCCCTGACGGGACCGGCCCTCTTTACGGACGCCCTGGCTTCAGGCGGACTTCTTGCCCAAGCCCAGCGGATTGCCGTACTGGTGATCCACCGGTACTTGCGGGTCCGCATCAGGGTATTTGCCGAGTTCCATGCGCGCTACGGTACGCCGATGAACCTCGTCGGGTCCGTCCGCGAGCCGCAGGGTGCGCTGACCGGCGAACATCTTCGCCAGCGGGAACACTTGGGACACGCCGGCCCCGCCGTGCATCTGGATGGCGTCGTCGATCACCTGCAGTGCGATGTTCGGCACGGCCACCTTGATCTGGGCGATTTCGGAGCGAGCCACCTTGTTGCCCACCGTGTCCATCATCCAGGCCGCTTTCAGCGTCAGCAGGCGTGCCATCTCGATGTTGATGCGTGCATCCGCGATCTTGTCGTAGTTGCCGCCGAGATCGGCGAGGCGCTTGCCGAATGCTTCCTTGGACAGCCCGCGCCGGCACATCAGCTCCAGTGCCCGCTCGGCAACCCCGATGGATCGCATGCAGTGGTGGATACGTCCTGGCCCAAGCCGGCCCTGGGCGATCTCGAAGCCGCGCCCGGAGCCGAGGATCATGTTGTCCTTCGGCACGCGCACGTTGGTGAAACGCACGTGGCCGTGGCCGTGGGGCGCGTCGTCGTAGCCGAACACGTGCTGCATCTTGAGGATCTCGATGCCGGGTGTGTCGCGCGGCACGAGGATCTGCGACTGACGGGAGTGCTTGGGCGCATCGGGCTCGGTGACGCACATGACGATGAGAATCTTGCAGCGCGGATCGCCGATGCCGGACGACCACCACTTCTCGCCGTTGAGCACCCACTCGTCACCCTCCAGCCGGGCTTCCATGCTGATCTGGGTGGCGTCGGAGGAGGCCGCGTAAGGCTCGGTCATGCAGAACGCGGAGCGAATCTTCCCCTCGAGCAGCGGCTCGAGCCACTGCTTCTTCTGTTCTTCCGTGCCGTAGCGCTCGATCACCTCCATATTGCCGGTGTCCGGCGCGGCGCAGTTGAACACTTCGGAGGACAGCGGGTACTTGCCCATTTGCTCGGCGAGATGGGCGTAGTCCACGTTGGTGAGCCCGGCGCCGCGTTCGGAGTGAGGCAGGAAGAAGTTCCACAGGCCCTTGGCGCGGGCCTTTTCCTTGAGTTCCTCCATGATCGCGGTCTCGGTCCAGCGGCCGCCGGCCTCGACCTGCTCCGCGTAGACCTTTTCGTTCGGAATGACGTGTTCTTCGATGAACGCCACGACGTCGTTCAAGAGCGGTTTCACCCGCTCGGAGACTGACAGGTCCATGACTCTTCGACCCCCTGATAGGCTGATGAAGGATGGTTCCAGCGGGTAGAGCCGGAACCCCCGTTGGTGGATGCCCTTTCGGCGAGTCTAATACAGGCGCTTCAATGGAAGCGAACGGCCGGGGATGCAGGCGGAGAGGCTTTCGGCCTCCGGCGGGTGGCGGTACCCTCCGACGAGGCGCGCAAGTCACCGGGAGACCTCATGAGCACATCGACGCTGCACGGCGAGCGCACCAACGCGCTGCTCGACGACCTCTGGGAGCAGGGCATCCGGCGCATGAGCCTGCTGATGCGCCATTCGGCCCGTGAATACGCGCCGGGCAAGCATGATCTCGAGAATCCGCTGACCGAGGAGGGGCGCCGGCTGGCGCATCAGTTCGGGAGTCGCCTGCGGCCGGAGCTTGCGCTGCGGGCCTACGCCAGCCCAGTGGCCCGCTGCGAGGACACCGCCGAGCTGATCCACGCGGCTCACCGGGAGATCGGTGGCCGTGGCCGCGGCGGCTCCCGGCCGGTGGAGGGACTCGGTGTGTTCTACGTGCTCGATCAGATGAAGATGTTCAAGGCCATGAGTACCTCCACCGAGGGCATGGGCAGTTTCGTGCGCGCCTGGCTCGACGGCCGGATCCCTGAGGACATCATGCTGCCGGCACCCCAGGCGGCGCGCAGTCTGCTGAAACTGCTCACGACCCGGCTCGAGACCCAGGAGGCGAGCCCGGCGCTCGACGTCTGCGTCAGCCACGATCTGACCCTCTACCTCATGCGCGAGGTCTGCCTGGGCCTCTCGCGGGAATCTCATGGCGACGTGCTTTATCTCGACGGCATGGTGGTGTTCGACCGAGGCGGCGAGTGGTGCGTGGCCACCCACGATCAGCCGCCGAAGTCCGTAGCGCGGCTCCTAGATGGTTCACCTGCGGTGGACGCCCGCATAGCGTGAGCGATCGTTCCAGAGACGCCGACAGCAGCTGTGCTTCTGGCACCCCCGACGCAGGGCATTCAGGTATCCGGTAGGGTGACGCGATAGGTCCTCTCCTCGCGGCATACGGCGCCGTGTCGGACTACCCGACCGCGTAGGCGCGCA
>SLQW01000027.1 GCA_007131295.1 Pseudomonadales bacterium
GGCTGAGCCGGCTGAGCCGGTGTGTCCTGAGCCGAACGAGCAAGATCACTGACTGGTCCGGGATCACCACCATTGCCGCAAGCAGTCAGAAGCAAGGCGAAAAAAACTGACAGGGAAATGTGTCGAATCATGCAAGCGCACCCCATTGGGCAGTCGGTATTTGGCTGACGGCAGTCCTGCCCCCCCTTGAATTTCGGCCTTTTGTACTTCGGCGATAGCGGCCGGCAGAATAATAGGCCCTTTCGTTACCAACCTAAAGCATGCAAATCAGTTCCGCGATGGTCCTTGACCTGCTCCTTCGCTCCACAGCAATCGGCAAGGCAACTCCGACGGAACAGCATGTTGAGTTCCTAAACGCTTGCATGCCGAGGGCTGCGGCCAAGGCCTGCGTAGAGCAGCCCCGCGAGCGGAATCAGCACCAGATACCCGGCATCAGTGGCCACTGAACTCATGATGCCGAGCAGCATGAGCAGCATCCACGTGACGGGAGTCTGGCTGCCGATGCGCTTGATGACGGCAGCGAAAAGGCCCGAGTGCTCGGCGCCACCAGTGGCAAGGGACGCTGCCGTCGAGAATGCCCGGCAGATGACGGGCACGCTGCTCGTCGGTGCCGTCTCCGCACAGGATCGGCCCGATCATCGCTATGCCCATGCCGCCGATCTCCGGCGGCAACGCCACCGAACTGCCTTCCCTCTCCCAGATGTATTTCTCGGTGACACTCCAGCCCGTACCGCCAAACTGCTTCGGCCAGCGGAATGCCTGCCAGCCGCGCTCGATCAGCGCGGGCTTCCACCGTGCCAGGAGGCTTTCGTCTGGCGAGGACAGCGCGCCGGGCTCACGGAAGCCGTGGACGAAGGTTCGCACCTCGTCCTGGAAAGTCCGGTCCTCGGTAGTGAGTTCGAGTTGCATGGCTCCCTCGCCGGCCTGCCGCGAACTGCGTGCCGCGCTAGTGTGCGGGCCCCGCATGGACGTGGTGGTCGCCGTGCCCGTGGTGGTCGTGCTCCGCGTAGTGACGGCGTAGCGGATCCTCGACGAAATCACCGCCGAAGTCGCGCCAGATGGCATGGCCGTGATCTGCCACCGGCAGGCTGGTGTCGAACTCGATCAGAAAGGTGGGGCCGCGCAGGCGGTAATAGTTCGGCTCGCTCGGTAGGGGATGCTGCGCCGGTCCGTTCCTCTCGAGCGGTCTTGTCGTCGGCCATAGCTGATTATGGTCCGCCGACGTGCTGCTGCTCAGTCGTGCTCTTGTCGGCCGCGGGTGCCGAACCTGAAACCTGCTTGACGCACAACTGTCATGCTTTGGCCATCCGTTGCTGGGACCATCGATGTCACTCGAGCCAGGAAGGGACAAAGGAGTTGCAGCGACGCATGACGAGAGGGCCAGGTTGCCGCATGGCCGGCCGCGTCCTGATCGCCTCTGGCCTGCTCGGTTGGGCCCTGGCAGGACAAGCGCAGTGGCTGGCGCAACCGGAAGTGATCGCGGCTGCCTCCCAGGAGGATCCGGCCGAAGTCACTGGCGTCGTGTTCCACGACCGGAGTAGCGACGGTCGCTATCAGGCCGACGAACCCGGCGTGGAGGGTGTTCTCGTTTCCAACGGGCTCGACGTGGTGGCCACTGACAGCGACGGCCGCTACCGGCTACCGGTTCGACCGGACATGAACCTCACGGTGGTGCAGCCGTCCGGCTGGCAGGTGC
Source organism: Pseudomonadales bacterium (assembly GCA_007131295.1). GTDB lineage: Bacteria > Pseudomonadota > Gammaproteobacteria > Pseudomonadales > Azotimanducaceae > SLTB01. The sequence goes on from SLQW01000027.1 coordinate 1,697, forward strand.
CGGTGGATGCGCGGCAGGTGCCGCAGTTCTTCCATGTTCACAAGCGCGACGGCAGCCCGGCGCGGTTTCGCTATGGCGGCCTGCCCGCGGCGGGGCCGGCGCCGGCCGAGGTCAATTTCCCGTTGCGGCCATCCGACGTCGGTGACGCATTCCGCTGTGCCGCCATCGGCGACACCCAGCCCTACTCCCACATGGAGGTGAGCTACGTCCGCGACAGCACGGTGACCGATCTGCTGGCCACTGGGGATGACGGCTGGGATTGCCTCATCTACCTCGGCGACGTGGTGGGCGACGACCTCGGCCTGCTGGACCGGCTGCTGGAGGTGGGTGCGGTGGTGGGCGCGCCGCAGTGGCTGGTGCACGGCAATCACGACTACGACTTCGATGCCACCGACGACGCCGACTCTGCGGACAGCTGGCGGCGGATCTTCGGTCCCGAGTACTACGCCTTCGAAATGGGTCAGGTGCTGTTCGTCGTTCTCGACAACGTCATCTATCCCTGCGGTGCCGAGGACATGCAGCAGCCCGGCCGCGAGTTCTGCGGTGACCCGGAGCGGCCGCGCTACAACGGACGCATTTCCGATCAGCAGATGCAGTGGCTCGCGAACCTGCTCGCGCACGTTCCCGAGGACCGGCTGGTAGTGATCTCGACCCACATCCCCATGGTGTCCTTCACCGACCCCTCTTCGGCCCAGCACCAGACCGACAACACATCGGAACTCTATGCGCTGCTGGCGGGCCGTCCAGCGCTGTCGTTGTCGGGACATACACACACGCTGGAGAACCATTCCCCTGGGCAGTCCTTCGACGGCTGGGAGGCCGCAGTAGGCGTCGAGACACTGCCGTTCCGACACATCGTTGCCGGCGCATCGTCGGGTTCGTGGTGGCAGGGCGACTTCGACATCGACGGTATCCCCATGTCGCTGCAGCGGCTCGGCGCGCCGAAGGGCGTGGTGGATCTGCGCTTCGACGGTGCCGACTATCGCGAACGCTATCTTGCCGCGCGCCTGGATCCGCGGCGCGTACAATGGCTCGGCTTCAACACGCCGCGTTACCGGCACTGGTACACGCGCATTCTGGAGTGGAGCCTCTCCGATCGGGACACGCGCGACCCGATTCCGCCCTACTCCATCAACGACCTGCCGGACACCCGCCTGCCCACCCGCGATGATCTCACCGAAGGCGTTTGGCTCACCGCCAACGTCTGGATCGGATCGGCGGAAACCCGGGTGACGGCGACCATCGGCGACGGCGAGCCAATGGCCATGACGCGCACCCAGCCCGGCGAGGGCGAGGCCGTGCGCATGGGTGCGGAGTGGTCCGATCCATTCGCTGCCCAGCGCCAGCTCTCGGTGGCGCGCTACGCCTATCAGAGCCGCTCCGGTGAGGAGCGCAATCAGGGTTTCGAAGTGTTCCGCGGCTCCCGCTTCGGTCCTGCTGCGCCGCAGCCAATGCGGGCGCTGGCGGACCGCAACATGCATCTGTGGCGGCTGCGGCTGCCGGAGGACCTGCCGTTCGGCGTGCATCGGGTGCGGGTGGAGACCACCGACCGCTTCGGCGAACGGAGCGTGGAATTCACCACGTTCGAGGTTCGCGAGGAGCGCCCGCCGTGGCGCTGGCGCCAGGAACTCTGGGACTGATTCAGAAGCCCAAAGGAAGGGCGAAGCTGAAGAACGCCACCAGCAGGGTGGTCCATACCAGCAGAAATGCGATGGAGTACGGCAGCATGATGAGCAGCATGTCGCCGAACCCGAGTTCCGGGCGGTACTTGCGCATGAAGGCGAGGATGACGCCGGCATAGGCCATCATCGGCGTGATGATGTTGGTAGCGGAGTCGGCAACGCGGAACGCAGCCGCGACCACATCCGGCGTCATGGCTGGATTAACGAAGTAGAGCATGGGCACGAAGATCGGTCCTAGCAGCATCCACTTCGAGGTCAGGCCGCCGATCAGCAGATTGATCAGCGCGGTAGTGAGCACGAAGCCGATCAGCAGCAGTACCGGATAGCGCTGCAGTCCGAGCGCAAGCAGCCCCTCTGCACCGAGGTAGGTCACGTAGCTGCCGAGGCCGCTGTAGGTCAGCAGTGCGAGAAAGTTGTAGCAGAAGAACGTCAGCACCAGGATGTAGCCCATCGTGTTCATCTGCGCGACCATTGCCGCCACCACATCGGCCACGCGCCGAAACGTTCCCGCGGTGTAGCCGAAGGCGAGCCCTGTAAGGACGAAAAACAGGGCAATCAACAGGATGATGTTGTTCAGAAACGGCAGCACGCGCCGCCCGTCAGGGTCGTCGAAGGGCGCAAGCGGCCCGAGTGCAAGCAGCGTGATCAGCGCCAGCGCAACCACGGCGCCGATACCCGCAGCAAAAAGGCCACGCCCTTCTTCAGGCGTCAGGTCGAAAGTGCCGATATCGAGGTCGTCCGGAGTCTCGAACGGCTGATCAGCAAGCTTCGGCTCCACCCAACGCCGCGTGACCCAGGCACCGGTTAGTGCCAGGACGATGGTCGAGGTAGCGATGAAGAAATAGTGCATGGTCGCCGGACGCAACGTCTGTCCTGCGGCGTTTTCGAACGGGATGCCCTGCGACTCAGCGAATACCTGCGCGTTCATGCCGATGATCACATCCACCGGCGTACCGGGAATGAGGTTGGCACTGAATCCTGCCGAGACTCCGGCAAACGCCGCCGCCATGCCAATCAGAGGATTGCGGCCAAGGCCTGCGTAGAGCAGCCCCGCGAGCGGAATCAGCACCAGATACCCGGCATCAGTGGCCACTGAACTCATGATGCCGAGCAGCATGAGCATGAGCGGCATCCACGTGACGGGAATCTGGCGGCCGATGCGCTTGATGACGGCAGCGAAAAGGCCCGAGTGCTCGGCGACACCAATGGCAAGCATGACTACGAGGATGACACCGAGCACGCCGCCCCCGAATGCGAGCCAGTTGGCAAGCAGGGCGTTGTCGAAGATCCAGCGCACGTGCTCCGCTTCGTGCATGCCGCGGATTTCGTGCGCCAGCGGTTCGCCTCCGGCACCGGCGGTTTCGAAGCGATGACCGCCGAGCAGGACGCTGGTCATGAAGGCGACCGGATAGAACGCCATGAAGATGATGACCGGGTCGGGAATGCGCCGACCCGCGCGCTCCACCACGTTCGCGAAGCGTTGCCCGAAACTTGGGTTGGTTGTTTCCACGCGGCCGGCCTCAAGCGCTGTCGCTGCGCAAGCGCAGCTTCCCACAATCACCTCAGCGCTGAACGACCGGACCGTTCGCGCAACGCCTCAGTAGGAGCATACGTCCGCAAAGCGGGCGTAGCGATCGCGGCGGAGCCGCCGCCTCCAACTTCCGTGCGCCTCAGTCGTCATGGCGGGCGTCGCGCAGGATCTCGGGACGGATGGTGAGTCCGTGGCCGGGTCGATCCGGCGGGCGCATGCAGCCATCGACGACCTGCGGCGCTTCAACCCAGATGTCGTCGAGCAACTGCATGTCCTCGAGCACCAGCCCATTCGGAATCGAGGCCAGGAGGTGCACCATCAGCTCGGGGTAGAGGTGCGGCGCGAGACGGATGCCGTAGGTATCAGCCACGGTAGCAATCTTGCGCAGTTCGGTGAGGCCACCGCGGGCCACGTCGGGCTGCAGGATAGGAATGCCGGGGCGCTCGAAGAAAGGCCGCAGCTCGAATCGGGCGCAGTGATTCTCACCACCGACGATGCGCAGGCGCGGCAGCGCATCCGCGAGCCTGAAGTACCCTGCATAGTCGTGAGCCGCCACCGGCTCCTCGATCCAGTACGGGTCATATTCTTCAAGCCTGGTGCAAACCGCGAGCGCGTCGTCCGCCGTCCACGCCATGTTGGCATCGATCATGATGTCGACGTCGGCGCCGAGGGTCTCGCGCATGCGCTGCAGGTTGGCGACATCTTCAGCTGCGCTGAACACGTGCCCGGCCTGCATCTTGATAGCACGGTAGCCTCTGGCAACCAGGCGCTCGGCCTTCGCCACCATGCCGCTGCCACCGAGTCCGCGCCAGCAGCCGCTGCCGTAGCAGGGAATCGGGTCATCTCGGCCACCCCAAAGCTGGTAGAGCGGCAGCCCGGCATGGCGGCCCAGCAGATCCCAGAGCGCGATGTCGATCACCGACTGGGCAAGCAGCATGACCCCGCCTCGACCGTCCGCGTAGGCTCGCCTCCAGTTATCGTGCCAGATCGCCTCGATCTCGAAGGCACTACGGCCGATGAGCTGCGGCAGGAACACTTCTTTCAGGCAAGCGCCCACGGTCTCGAAGCCGTCCCAGAGGAACAGCTCGTAGCCCATACCCGTCTGGCCGTCCGCGGCTTCCAGGTCCAGCACGAGAATGTCGCGTGGCCGGTCGTATCCGGCCTGAAAACGCGGCGGCTCGCAATACGGCAGCCGCAGCAAGGTCACGCGGGCGTCGGTAATCTGCATAGTCCGTCCAGTGCGCGTACGCGCCAGCACCGGGCAACGGAGATGCGACCTGGCGTGGCGACCTCGCTGCGTGTAGCTCGACGCTTCGTGCTCAGAGGCGGTAGCGCAGAATTGCCGCGAGCGAGCCGCCTCCGGGAATATCGGTCCGGCGTTCGCCGATCACCCTGCCGCCCGTGGCCAGCGTCCGGCCCGCGATCTCATCGACGATGCCATAGCTATTGGCGCCGTCCTGATCGCCGAACTTGACCTCACCGGTCTCTTCGTCGACGCGGCCGACGACGACTTCGTCGATGTCCACTACCAGCGTGTCCACGGCACCGAAGGTGGCAGCACGGGCCGCCGTGGCGACATCCGTTGTCGCTCGCCCCTCGTTTTCGCGTTCGCTGTAAAGCGCCTTGAAGGCTTTGATGGCCTCTGCGTGCCGCTCATCGAGGATCGGGCGGGCTGAAGCAGCCAGTTCGTGCGCTGGAATCCGTACCGGACTCGTCTCGATGACCTGGGTGGCGAAGTGGGGATAGGTGCTCACCGAGCGGTAGATCGACAGCAGCGGCTCGGTCGCGGCCAGGATCAGCGGCTCATGACGGCCGGACAGGAGCGGGCGCAGCGCGGCATCGACCAGCCGGCAGAACTTGCGCAGGTGGACCTTCTGACCCTCACTGCCGTGCTGCCGGCCGGACGAATGGGAACGCGTGTTGACCGTCGCAGTCCCCACCGCTGACGCCGCGTCCCTCGGCATGTCGGGAACGCGTACCTCAGTCGGTGCCATGTCGCTGAAGACCTCGATCAGGCGAACCTCGTTCTCGGCCAGCGCCAGGACGAAGGCGTGCTGCTCCACACTGACGGCGCGAATCAACGGCTTGAGATGGAAGCGGTCTGCCACCTGGACCATCGCGCTCAGCTTGTTCGGCAGACGATAGCTGCGGTGCGATTCCGGCGTCGCGAAGATGGCCAGGCTGTTGGCCTGGTACTTCCAGAAATCCTCGTCTTCCGAAACCGCTTCGAGTTGCTCGACGATTGCCCAACGCTCCCGTTTGTCGACTCCGGCCGCTTCCAACTGCCCGTCGGCCTCCTTGATCAGGTTGGACAACACGATCCCGGCCTCACCGATGTGCTGGGTCTGCGGTGTCGTCTCGACGTAGATGGAGACACTCGCCCGGTTGCGCTCGGCCACCAGAGCCTGGATTTCCGGAAGCGTCGGAATATCGACGTGCAGCATGCCATCGGTTCCTTCAGATCAGAGATGAGTGTACGAAGACGATACCGGGCCGCAAGGCTCGAGTCGCCATACCCCTTTAGTTCACGACCTCCACGAGTTCCACGCGTCGGTTTTCCGCACGACCCGCCTCGGTACGGTTGGTCGTGACCGGGGACATCATGCCCGCGCCCGCGGCCCGCAGCCGTCCGCGGTCGACGCCGTGACCATCCACCAGCTCATCGACCACTGCACTGGCTCGATCCATGGACAATCGGACGTTGTAGTCGAAGTCACCGACGGCGTCGGTGTGGCCAACCACGAGGAGCTCGAGATCAGACCGTTCCTGCATCAGTTCCGCGATGGCGGCCAGAGCTTCGGCAGATTCAGGCAGGATTTCATCCGAATCGAAAGCGAACAGGATGTTCTGGATGGCAACGCGGCCCTCTTCGACCAGGCCCACCTCCATCTCGCTGGCAGTCAAAGGCTGGTGGTCCATCGTGTCGTCCATCACCTCAGCGGTCACGACCGCCAGCGAAACGGCAGGACCTTCCACCTCTCGGGCATTGAAGGCGGCGATGCCCAGCAGAACGTTGCCATCGGCGGAACGCGCAGCGATGTAGCGTATGTCGCGGTTGCGATTGGCCACGCGGCAGCAATCGCGTACGCCACGTCCAAAGAGGTCGGAGGCGTGTACGAAGAAGAGCCGTCCTTCACCCCTCGACAGCTCGCCTTCACTGGCGGCGTAGAGAATCTCGAAGCCGTTCGCTTCGAGCGCCTGCAGGTAGCTCCGCTTGATGCGCAGCGTCGACGTCCTCGGGTCATCGAAGGTGTAGCTCATGCGCATCACTTCACCTTCGAGCGATTCCGAACTCTCCACCTCGTCACCGTCGTAGGGACCGGTGGGAACGATAAGGCGATCGTAGTCGGTGACTTGCTGGAAGACGATCGACGAGCCTGCCACGCGCGGAATATCCGGATGGTCTCCCGCCCCCTCGATATCAGCCTGGACGCTCACCGTAATGGCAAAAAGGAGCACGCAGGACAACCCCAGCAGTGACGATCGGCGGCAACTCTGCAACAAGTCTCTCATGATGACCTCCCAATTGCTGATGACCAGACTCGGCGACTCGTGCTCTGGCCTGCTCCATGACCCGACGTTGAGCACGACGATTCAGCCATCGACCTCAGACGGCGAGCATGCCGCAAAAGGTTCGGCCTTGCAGGAAGGAAGCGCAGCGATGTATTCAGCAGCGGGAGCGATCTTTGCCCGCGGGCGGTTCCTGGGCAAGACCATGTACGAGCGGTTACGCTGGGCCTCGCCGTTGCGACCTGACGTCGAGAGCCTGTGAACTCGCGAGCGACAGACCTGCATTCTCGCTGCACCACTGCAACTGCTCACGTGTTCTGGTCGCTGCTGCTCGGCTTCTGCCTGGGCCTCGCAGGCTGCAGCGACACGGGCGTTCGGGTTTGCCTCGGTGACGACGCATTCTGCGACCGTTTTTTCGGCCGCAATCAACCCCCCGTTGCCGACGCCGGAGCTGATCAGACCGTGGGTGGGGGCGAGCGCGTGACCCTCGACGGCAGCGCCAGCCATGACCCGGACGGCAGGATAGTCACCTACTCCTGGACCCAGAAAGAGGGGCCCGTGGTCGCAATCGAGGACGCAAGTCGCGCCCTCGCCGGATTCGACGCCCCAGATGTCACCGCCGACACAACGCTGCGCTTTCGCCTCGTGGTCACCGACAACCGAGGGGCCAGCGACAGCGATAGCACCGAGGTCATCGTGGTGCCTACTGCATCCCTGGCGCTACAGCACGGCGTGACCCTGCTCGAGGGCGCACTGGTGCACGCGAGCCGCAACAGGGATCTCACCTGCTCCGAATCCGCTTCCTGCCTAGGTCTCTGGCTAGGAGCTCGCGCGTTAGCGGCAGAGGTCGGCGCGGATCCAAGAATCGAGGATCTGCTCGATGCATTGCGCACTTTGACCCGACTCGATAGCGAACACCTGCAAGAAGGGCCGCTGACACCCGATGCTCGCCTACTTTTCGAACTTGGCCACGCAGAGATCGCGCACTTCACCGAATGGCGGGACCCAGCAACGGCGGCACGAGCAAGGGTCTTGGCCGGAGCATCGTCTTCCTTTGCCGCAGACTCATGGCCAGCCGCCATGCTCGCAGCCGATCCCGGACTGACTCACCTGGTGGACACCGACCCAGCGACCTTGAGCCGTTGGCTGCTTCGGAAGACGGCGGATGCATCGGCAGCGGAGATCGCCGCCGTCGTAATCCTGCTGGCGCAGTCCGAAGCGCGGCCTCCGACCCACCTCAACCAATAGGCGATAATCCGGATACCCTGAGGCCCGTCTATGAGGTGAGGAACTCGGCGATGGCCCGGCCCAGAGCCGGCTGCGTCACGCTCGACATGTGGTTTCCAGGCACCTTGGCCAGAGTCGCCTGCGGTAGCGCCGCGACGAGCTCCGATGGCGAGCCGTTGTCCTCATCCTGCTCTCCGCATACCACCAGCGTCGGCATGGTAATCCGCCGTAACTGATCAGGTTCAGTATCCCTGATGCTCTTCAGCAGATGACCTGCCGCGACGCGATCCACCTTCATCGTCTTCATGAACTGGATCGCCATCCAGACGTCGTCTTCTCGCTTTGCCGTTGCGTACTGCGTGATCGCCCGCTCGAAGAAAGCTCGGCGTGCGTGCCATCCAGAGAGGCCCGACAGCCCCATGCCACCAAGCACCAACCGCCGCGGATCAAGGCCCTGTATCACTGCCTGCGCACAGGTGCGGGCACCGAGCGAGAACCCTCCGAGGTCGAAGTCGTTAAGCTTCAAGTGATCGATCAGATCGCAGAGATCGTCGACGAGCACATTCGGCGGGTAACGGTCGCCAGCGTGGGGCTTGTCGCTGTCCCCATGTGCACGCAAATCGGGCATGACGACCTTGAACCCAGCCTCGGAAAGCATTTGCGCATGGCCGTAGCGGATCCAGTTGACGGTCGCGCTGGAGAACAGGCCATGCAGCAGAACAAGCGGGTGCCCTTCACCCAGCTCATGCCAAACCAGCTCCACACCATCGCGCGCAGCGAAACGGCACAGGACCGCTGCAGTCATCGCCTCACCCTTTTCCTTCCTGGCTCCCCATCGATGCTGACGCTCACGTCGAGTGCGTTTCCACTCACCAATCCGCCGCGCATCAGACCGGCGCACCGCCTTGCGGCGGTTCGTCTGCGGGAATCGGCGAGGCACCCTGCCCGCGATCCCACTCCGATGCCTTGTGCTTGAATTCACCAAACTTCTTGGAAACGCCCTCGAGCTTGGCCTCCCACTCAGGATTGGGCTGCTGGCCTTCGGTCACCTTGAAGAACACCTGCATCAGCGCCGTCATGCCGATTGGCTCGATCACCGACTGCTTCACGCCCCAGGCGAAGACCAGCGCGGTGATCAACGCCAGCGGTCCGGCCATGGCCGGGATGAAGGTCACCAGCGCCACCATGGGTCCAAGAATCAGCAGGAACACCAGCAATGTCAGACCCCAGATGATGAAGGCCAGAAAGAACGCATTCTTCAGGAATGCCTTGTAGTTCTGGGCATACAGAATCATTGCGGTACGGCTGGAACGCCAGGGATTCTCGGATTTCGTCCGGATGCTGTGGGCTAGGATCACCTCGTCGAGGTAGGTCAACGACAGATTCACCACCGTGTTGATGAACTTGGCCACGTTACGCATCCCCGGGATGGGAATGAACATGGTGACAGTGAAGAACATGCGGTTGAAGGCACGCAAAACAGCCTTGATCAGTTGGTCGACGCCAAACAGCACCGAGGATTCTGCGAAGCGTTCCCGCACCACGCTTTGAGCGTGCTCGATCTGGCTGCGGCCCTGGGGCAGCTCCTTGCCATCCATGAGTTCCACCAGCACGGCAATGTGCCCGGCCTTCACCATGTACAGCAGATACTCGCGCATGAGGTAGGCGACCGCCGAAACGACGCCAAAACCGAAAAGGCCACCGAAAAAGCTGAACGTCCCCGGTTCGCCACCGATCATGCCGATGCCATAGCCGAGCGCGGCGCCCATTCCGGTCGCGACGATGTAAGCGAGCGTGATGGCGAAATAGATGACGAAACGAAACACCAGAAAGGGCATCGTCTTGGCCATCAGCCCGATGACTTCACCGATCTTGAAATCCATCTCCGAGACTCCTTCCGCCTGAGCCGCGCCCCCTCCCCATTGTTTCCTTTGGAGCCCGACCAAATTGAGCCAATAACCGATTCTGACCAGAGAGCAGCAGGCATGGCAACGCATGAGCCAGGTTCGAAATGCTCAGCCATCGCCGGATCCCCGTACCGGGAAGGGCACCTCGCTCCTTCCTGGACTATGGTTCGGTCAATCGACTGCGCGTTGGGCGAATGAGCCGTGGTCGTACGCGCCAAGCGTCGTAGGGCCGGCTCGCGGTATACGTCGAGAGAGCTGTTCGGGACCAATCGTGGATATAGCAACGCTCATCGGCCTGATCGGCGCGATCCTGCTGATCGGCACATCGATTCTGATCGGTGCGTCGCCGCTGATCTTCCTGAACCTACCCTCCTTGCTGATTGTGCTCGGGGGCAGTCTGTTCGTGGTGCTGGCGAAGTTCAACCTGCACCAGTTTCTCAGCGCCATGCGGGTTGCCGTTCATGCATTCAGGTTCTCACTTCCGAGCACCGAGAGTCTGATTGCCGAGGCCATCGATATCGCCGGCGTGGTGCGCAAGGAAGGAGCCCTCAAACTCGAGGATCGGGAGACCAGCACTGCCTTTCTCGCACAAGGCATACAGCTCATGGTCGACGGTCAATCGCAAGACATCGTTCAGGCGGTTCTGGAGAAGGAGCGGCGCCTTTCTCTGGAACGTCACCAGCAGGGTGCAAGGATCTTTGCGGCGCTTGGTGACGTCAGCCCCGCCATGGGCATGATCGGCACGCTGATCGGTCTCGTGCAGATGCTTTCGAACATGGAAGACCCTCAGTCCATCGGACCCGCCATGGCCGTTGCACTGCTGACGACGCTGTATGGGGCCATGTTGTCCACCATGGTGTTTCTCCCCATTGCCGACAAGCTCAATCTGCGCATGAACGAAGAGGCGCAGATGCAGGCACTGCTGATCGATGCAATCGGCGAGATACAGAACGGTACGAACCCACGCGTCATCGAGCAGCTGCTCGAGAGCTATCTGCCGGGCGACCGCCGCAAGTCCACAACGCAGGCGACAGCCTGACCCGTGCCGCCCATGCCGGAGCTAGAGGAAACGAAACGGCAGGTTCCGGCATGGGTCGTGACGTTTGCCGACCTGATGTCATTGCTGATGTGCTTTTTCGTGCTGCTGCTGTCGTTCTCGGAACTCGACGCCATCAGATTCCGCCAGATCGCCTCCGAAATGGCCCAAGCCTTCGGCGTGCAGAGGGAAATCGCCGCCATAGATACGCCCCAGGGAACGAGCCCCATCTTCGACACATTCGCGCCCGGGACCCCTGACCCGACACCGACCGACCAAATCCGCCAGCAGACCAGCGACGAGCGTCCCGAGCTTCTTACTTACACATCTCATGCCGACGCGGAGCTGGTCGTGCAGGAAGTCGTGGGTCAGAAGATGGCAGAAAGCCTTGGCAAGCTGCAGGAGGCGCTGGCGCCAGAAATCGAACAAGGTACCTTGGAGCTGGAGCAGGACCAGACGCGCATCGTTATTCGAGTCGAAGAGCGCGGTTCCTTCCCATCGGGCTCTGCAGACATGACCGGAGAGTTTCTCAGTCTGTTGCAGCGCCTCTCGGACGAACTGACGCAGATGCCAGGGATGCTGGTCATCGAAGGGCATTCGGACGACGTGCCCATCCGCACGGCACGCTTCGGGTCCAACTGGGACTTGTCAGCCGCCAGGGCTTCCTCTGTAGCCAACGCCTTGCTGCGCAATCCAGCTATCGACCCGGGACGCCTGACGGTACAGGGATTCGCTGAAACCCGCCCCCGCTCCAGCAACGATTCCGCAGAGGGGCGCCGGCTCAACCGCCGGGTCGAGATCGTCATCGACCTGACCGACCCTGTCGCCCTGGTGGAATCCAGCGCCCGAGCGCTCATTGCCCAGGGCCGCGCCGACCTGGCTCTCGACATCGAGTGGGAAGCGGCAACGAGCCGCTGACCCAATCGACTGGTCATAGCCTCGTGATCATGCGGCCAGATTGCGTCGAACGCGCTCGAGCCGGTGGCGTCAGCGACCGTAGATCAGGTCCAGCAGAGGCCTGCCGGTAACGTTACTCGGAAAAGGCGTGTTCATGATCATCGCCAGCGTCGGCGCGATATCCGCAACGCCCACCGGCGCCCCAGACTCACCCGCAGGAATATCCCAACCGAAGAAGACCAGAGGCACTCGATTGTCGTAGCTGTAAATCGAGGCGTGAGTGGTGCCGGTGCCGTCCATGAATTCCGGAAGCCACTGGGGACGGAACCAGACCGTGACGTCGCCGGAACGCTGCTGATGGTAGCCGTGCTGGACCCTGCGACGCAGGCCCTGAGTGAATTCACTGTTTTCGAGGGTGGTGGCGGTCATGGCACCTACCACGCCGTCGACTTCATTGAGCATGAATCGGGCCACGTCGGCCTGAACTTCTGCTGGATCCCGTTGCAGGGTCCGCATAAGCTCATGGTCGAGGAAGACCTGATTGTTGCTGAAGGAACTGAGCAGGTTGGCGCGGTAGCGTTCCTCCATCCAGTTCTCGAGCTGCTCGCTGATGCGAGTACGGCTGTAGTACTCGGCCGGAAAACCCAGATCACGGACGTACCTGGGATTGTGGGCGGCGCCATGGTCGGCGGTGAGGAAGATGACTACCTGATCAAGCCCGATCTCCTCGTCCAGATAGTCCAGGAACGCAGCAAGCTCCCGGTCCAGTCGTAGATAGGTGTCCTGCACTTCCACTGATGCGGGCGCGTACGCGTGACCGACATAGTCCGGCGACGAGAACGAGATCGCCAGCAGATCCGTGTGTTCGTCCTGCCCGAGGCCGGCGCCCTCGATGGCCGCTCTCGCGAAAGACGCTGTGAACACATCTCCTGCCGGATTGAACTGCAGCACCTGACGGCCCTGCTGGGCCTTCATGGCCGGAACGTCGTGGGGGAAGGTCCGGCTGAAACGGTACTCGTAGGGATTCCGGTCTTCGATGCTCGCCGCATAGCCCTCGTCCAGCGGCAAAAGCGTCTCCCAGGGTTCAGCCAACAGATCTGCCACCAGGTCGCGGTCGTTGAACGCGTGCACCCATTCGGGAAGCTCATCCATATAGTGGGAACTGCTGATCACTCGGCCACTGACAGAGTCGAACCAGAACGCCTTGCCTAGACGGCCCGCCGCCAGAATCGAGCCGCGGTCCTTCAGCGAGAAGGCGACAGCTTGGGAGCGCTGATTACTGTGCAGGATCAATTCGTCGGCAATGGTGCTTGCGAGCAGCCAGCGGGGTGACATGCGGCCTGCGTCGGAGTCGGCGCCGACCGGCTCCACTTCAGGGTCCGCCACCACGTAGGTCATGCGATCCTCGTCGCGCAGGTACCAGTTGTTTGCGATGATGCCGTGGCTGGCAGGAACGGTACCCGTGTAAACGGAAGCGTGTCCGGGGCCGGTATAGGGCGGGAAGTAATCCAGATTGGCATTGGCGAAGGAAAAACCCTCGTTGAGCAGACGCCGAAAGCCGCCCTCCCCGTACTGATCCCAAAACCGGTAGAAGAAGTCGTAGCGCATCTGGTCGACCATGATTCCAACCACCAGCTTGGGTCGCTCGTGGTGCTCACGACGGGTTTCGGCCGTGCCCGGAGAGGCGACCAGCATCAGCATGAAAACGATCAGCAGAGGCGTCAACGGAATGCGCGCAGGCATGGCGGCTCCTTTCCTGGCAGCGTGCAGAATTCGGCTCGCGACGGGCATTGCTCTGGTGGCGATGATAACTATGTGAACGGACGAGCACCAAAGCGCCCGCAACTCAAGGTCGCCAGGACAGGGTATACGGCTTCAACGTGAAGGCGTCATGACGCGCAGATCTCTCCTTCACAGCGGAAGGGTTGAGTTGGTCTGACCCCGGCCGGGCCGGCATGGCGCGCTGCGCCGTTGTGCGAGTAGTCTGGAACCTAGGTGGGCAGCGGTCGGGCCGCTACGACGCGGCGCCGAAGAACGGGGGTGGGAAATGTCGAGCCGGCGATCGTTCCTGTTGGGGGCAGGCTTTGGCGCAGGGGCGCTCTATCTCGGCGGCGCGGGAATGCGACACGCGTTCAACATCAAGGATCGTCCGCCCTGGGTAACCGAGCACGCGGTCGACAGTTTCTGGCTCGAGGGCGCGGGCTTTTACGACTATCCGCCGCGCCCGCCGCTCAATCACCGCCATCATACGACCGACATACTCATCATCGGCGGCGGCTTCACCGGGTTGTCGACCGCCTGGCATTTGCTGCAAACGCGTCCCGAAGCGCGCATCACGCTCATCGACGCCGCGAGATGCGGCTTCGGCGCCAGCGGCCGCAACGGTGGCTGGTGCATGGGCGCCAACTACCTCGCCTTCTTCTCGGCACCGCAACTCTCGCGAGCAGCCCACGACTTCATGTCGGCAGGCGTCGAGATCGTGCGCGGACTCGACCAGGAGGAAGGCATCCCGTGCGACTTCACGCCTGCGCACCAGCTCAGAGTGGTGCGCGAGCGAGACGATCTACCCCTCGTCGATCGTACTGCCGAGGCGATTGCGGAGCTCGGCCTTGGGGTCGAGCGCCTCGATGCCGAGGCGCTCACGCGGCGCTATCACACGGAACACTTCGTCGGCGGCGCGATCTTTGCCGACGGTTCGGCGAACATTCAGCCGGTCAAGCTCGCGCTGGGCTTGCGCAATCGATTGCTCGAGAGTCCGGTCGAGATCTTCGAAGGTACGAAGGTCATGAGCATCGACTACGGCGCGAGGCCCACCGTGCAGACTGAGTTCGGCACGATCGAAGCGGGTGAGATCGTACTCGCGACCAACGCCTATACCCACTCCTACGGCGCCTTCAAAAACCGCTATGCGCCCGTGATCAGTCATGTGATCGCGACCGAACCCTTGCGCGCGTCGCAGCGGGCGGCGATCGGCTTTTCCGAGGGTGAGCAGCTCAACGTGGGAGACAGTGGCGAAGGCTTCTTCTACGCCATCATGACCGCCGATCATCGTATCGTCATCGGCGGGGACAGGGGGCCGACGCACCATTACGGCAGCAAACTGCACAGCGGCAATCTGCGCTCGCGGACGGACTATCTGGAAGATTATCTGACTAGGCGAATATGGCCTCAGCTCGAGGGAACCAGGATCACGCATCGCTGGGGCGGCAACATCTGCGTGACGCGCGATCTGCTCTTTTCGCTCGGCCGCACGAAAGAGCACGATAGGGTCTACTACGCGCTCGGCTATACCGGCGAGGGGGTTAGCACCTCCTTCGCGGCCGGGAAGGCGCTCGCCGAATTGATGGCCGGGCTTGATACCGAACTCACGCGTTCGCCTTTCATCGACCGACCGCTCGGGCTCATTCCGCAGGATCCCCTGCGCAGCCCGCTGATTCGGTTACTGTCTTGACGCTGAGCGGGCGCTGCCGACGCATCGCGCGGATGATCGCGGGTCATATCTGCCCAAGTCTTCGGGTCGTTCGTGCTACCCCAGTGCCACGATCGTCTTGCCGAAGTTGCGGCCGGCGAACAGATCGCAGAAGGCCGTCGGTACCGACTCGATACCCTTGAGCATATGCTCCCGGTTCACGAGCTTGCCCTGCTCGACCCAGTCGAGGAGCTGCCGCCGGGCCTCCGGATAGCGCTCGTGCATCAGGTGCGTCATGAAGCCGGTCATGGTGGCCTGATTGGTGACCAGCTGGAACAGGTTGGCTGGGCCGGGCAGCGGGGTGGCGCTGTTGTAGGCAGCCACGGCGCCGCAGAGGGCGATGCGGGCGCCGGGGTTGATCTGATCAAGAACGACTTCCAGCAGCGGTCCCGAAACCGAGTCGAAGTAGACATCGATACCGTCCGGGCACGCATCGGCCAGGGCTCCAGGGAGGTCGTCTGCAAGTCGATCCACCGCTGCGTCGTAGCCGAGTTCGTCGATCAGGCGCTGGCACTTGTCCGCACCGCTGGCGATGCCGACTGCCCGCGCCCCATAGATGCGGGCGATCTGGCCGGCAACCGAGCCCACGGCGCCGCCGGCAGCGCTGATCACCGCGGTCTCGCCCGGTTGCGGACGGGCGACGTCAGTGAGTCCGAAGTAGGCGGACATGCCGGTGTCGCCGAGAATGCCGAGGTGCCAGTTCAGCGGGCAATCGTATTCGTCCGGGACCACCACAAGGAAATCGGTGGCATCGGTAATGGAGTAGCGCTCCCAGGCCAGGCGGGCCATCAGGTGCTGACCGATGTGGAAGTCAGGGTGACGCGATTCCGCCACGCGACCGAGCGTAAGGCCCATGACCGGCGCACCGATGGCCATGGCAGGCAGAATGTGATCGCCGCTGCCCTCGTCCATCCATTTGCGGAACCCGGCATCCAACGAGACAAACAGGTTCTCGATCAGCACCTCACCGTCCGCAAGTGCGGGCAGGGGTGACTCGATCACCGCAAAGTCGTCGACGCGGGGCGCACCATCAGGTCGGCGCGCCAGCACCACCTGCTGATTAATTTTTGATGCTGGCACGATTGGACCTCAGCTATCAGAAGAAATCAGGATGGCTTTGCTTCCAGCTAAAACGAAGGTCAAGCCCCCGGCTCCAGCCACCCCTGGTATACGACGTCGAGACACGCGTCGCGGATCGTTTGAGCAACTGATTCACTCCTCCATCCGGGCTGGGACAAATCGACACCACCTGGTCGTCACTCGTCCTGGCCCAAGCCATGCCCGAACTTTTCGTCATGAAGGGGCTCATCTATCCAAGCACAAATGCATGTTTAGCAGAAGCCAATGTAGATACGGCCCATCGATGTGAATCGTTGCTTGTAATCCCTGTAAGCCAGGGTCAGGCGGGCCCAGTGGGCTACAAACTCATTTTTCTCGTTGGTCCAGCGAAGGCCAGCGTTGAAGAACCAGTCGTCAGTGAATTGTCTGATCCCGCCTGCGACGCCGCCCGCTCCGGGTTAGAACATGACCCATGTTTTTACCGTTTTCATCTTCCTTAACACGTTAAAATCCATTTTAATTCACCCATGAATCTCATCACCGAGCAGCGGCTCGCCCGGCGGGCCCACATCCTCGAAACCGCGCGCGAGCTGATCACCGAGCGCGGCTACCACGCCACGACGGTGCGCGATCTGGCCGAGCGCTGTCGGGTCAGCGTGCCGACGCTTTACAACCAATTCGGCGGCAAGGACGCCCTGCTCGGTGCTGCCATCGAGGACCATTTCAATCGGGTCGTGGCCTCGGCCCGCCTACCGAGAGCGGAGCCCGGCCTGCCCCGGCTGCTGGCCATCATCGACGCCTGTGCTCAGCACATCCTGGAGCGCGCCGACTACCATCGCCGACTTCTCGACGCCTTCGCCTCCCTGGACGCCACCCAGGACATTCAGCTGCGCATCGCCTGGCGTCTCGTCGATATTTTCGAAACGGAACTGAGGGTGCTGCAGAAGGAACGCCGACTCGCTGCCTGGGCCGATACAGCGTTGCTTGCCGGCCAGCTCAACGCCGCCATCATCAGCAGCGCCATGGTCTGGAGCAGCGGCCACTGGCCCGGAAACCACCTGCTGGCCGGCATGCGCTATGCCACAGGACTGGTGCTCGGCAGCGTGCTGCGCGGCGCCGCGGGAAAGCGCATCGAGACCTGGACCATGGACGCCCAGGCCGAGCTCACACGCGCTCGGGACACCTCAGCCGCCGCGGATGAACACACTAGCACCAGGGCCGGGCAACGCCGTCCTTGATGCAGGGATCTGCGTCAGCAGTGAGTCTCGACATCGTTGCGTCGATCGCCGCCGAACCGTCTCATCTCTACTAAAGGAACTTCGAGCATGCAGCAGCGCAAAGCCGTCCTCGTCAGTCGTCCCCAGGGAGAGCCGAAGGCGAGCGATTTCCGCATCGTCGACGCCGAACTGCCCGACCCCGCTGCCGGGCAGGTGGCGGTGGCCGTCGAGCACCTGTCCATCGATGCCTTCATCCGCACCACTCTGGATGCCCGCGACGGTCACCACGGCAGCATGGACCTGAACGCACCGGTTACCGCCCTGGGGGTGGGACGCGTGGTGGCCTCTGCCAGTGACGACCTCGCTGTTGGCGATGCCGTATTCGGTCCTCTTGGCGCCCAGACCCACGCCGTGCTGCCGGCGGCCATGCTGCGCAAACTTGATGTGAGTGACGTACCGGCTCGGGCCTATCTCGGCGCCCTGGGCATGACCACCGGGCTGACCGCCTACGCCGGCATGGTCTGCGTCGGGGATGTCGGCCCCGACGACACCGTGGTGGTGTCAGCAGCGGCCGGCGCCGTGGGCAGCGTTGCCTGCCAGATCGCTGGCATCAAGGGAGCAAGGGTCATCGGCATCGCAGGCGGTGCCGACAAGTGCGCCTTTCTTACCGAGACCATCGGCTGTGACGCGGCAGTCGACTACAAGGCCGGAAATCTCAGCAAAGCCCTGAAGGCCGCAGCTCCGGACGGCATCGACCTGTTCTTCGATAACGTCGGCGGCGAGGTGCTCGACGCCGTCCTCGAAAACATCGCCAAGGAAGCCCGCGTGGTCATCTGTGGCGCCATCTCCCAGTACAACGACATGGAGCACGTCCGCGGCCCGGCAAACTATCTGCGCATTCCGGAGCGCAACGCCCGTATGCTCGGTTTCACCGTCGACCACTACATGGCGCGCTTCCCGGAGATGGAGGCAGACATTCGCGAGTGGATGAAGGGAGGCCGTCTCGACCTGCCGGAACATGTGGTCGAAGGAATCGACCATTTTCCCGATGCCATCGTCATGCTGATGAGCGGAGGTAATCGGGGCAAGCTGCTGGTGGCGCCCTGACGATCCCACTCATTGTCGGCGAACGCCGGAAGCGGCCACGATAAGAGTCCCGCTCCCTGAAGGGAAGATCCCTGGATCAAGACCCTGACGGTCGGCGGTGCTCAGCGCCCCTGTGACAGCACGTTGGCGAACACGTCACGATCGACATTGCCACCAGATAGCACCGCGGCGACCCGCTGACCCACGAGCCGGTCACGGTCGGCGGACACCGCGGCGACCGCCGCGGCCCCGGCCCCCTCGGCAGCATTGTGGGTGCATTCGAAGATCAACCGCATCGCGGCGCCGACTTCCTCGTCGGTGACACAGACGATGCGGCTCACCCCCGCGAGGATGCGTTCGAGCGCGTCGGGTTCGGGCCTGCGGCAAGCCATGCCGTCAGCGAGCTCTGTGGTCACCGGCGCATCGAGCGGGCGGCCTTCGGCGAACGACTGTGCATAGGCCGGCGCATGCGCCGACACCACGCCGACGATCTCTGTCCGCAGTCCGAGCGCGTCGCGTGCGGCCATCATCCCGCAGATACCGGAGCCAAGCCCTATGGGAACGTAGACCGCATCGAGCGTATCGACCGCTCGGAACAATTCCATGGCGTAGGTGGCAACACCGTCGACGAGCAGCGGATGGAAGGAAGGCACCATCAGCAGACCCTCGGCATCTGCCAGGGCCTCCGCATGCTCACGCGCCGCCTGGAAGTCGTCGCCATGTTCGATAAGCGTAACCCCAAGGGAACGCATCGCCGCGTTCTTCTCGCGGCCATTGCCGCGCGGCACGACAATGGTGACCGGCAGGTCATGCCTGCGCGCAGCAAAGCCCAGGGATTGGCCATGGTTGCCGCGCGTCGCGCTGATCACGCCCCGAGGCCGCTGGCCTTTGCGCGCGAGATCGTCGAAATAAACCAGCCCACCACGGATCTTGAACGCGCCCACCGGGGTGTGGTTCTCGTGCTTGAGCCAAAGCTCGACGCCGAGGCGGTCGCAGAGCTGAGGCCAGGCATACTGCGGCGTCGGCGCGAACACCGAGTAGACGACCTCGGCTGCAGCGTCGAGCTTCGCGCGCGTCGGCCCGCTCATGGGTGCCTGGACCAGCATGCAGTCCGAGGGAGGACGCGGCGAAGATACGGGCTGACAACATTGGCGCTCAACTGCGCGTGCACGACCGTCCTCGAATGCGCCTGTTCATCATATGCGCGGCTGCGCCCTGATAGGCTCGCCGGCATGAATGCCCATCCTGCGAGTGTTTCACCGGCTCGCCGCCTGCATGCGATCGCTTGGCGCCGGTTGCTCTTGCTGCTGTGCGCGGTCACCGCGGCGCTGGCGCAGTCGGTCTTCCACAACATCCCACGAGGCTCAGGTTGGTATGACCCCATGCCTGCGGCTCAGAGCTCGAAGTAGTCGGGAAGGTCGTCCCGGCTGATCTTTTCCGCCCGCAGAAAGGCGTCGTGGCCGAAATAGATGTCCTCGCCAATGAGTTTACCGTCGGCGTCCGCCGGCCACACCGTCACCAGTTGTGCGGTAGTGAGCAGCAGGTCGCTGGCCTGCAGGGGTTCACCATCCAGTTCATGCCTGCCCATGGCCAGCAACGTCTCGCCCTTGTGAACGATCTTCACCTGACCCTCGGTGATGACTGCGTCATCGTCGACCACGATGCGCTCCACCACCACCTCGAACTGCTGTCCACCACGAGCGAACATATCTTGATAGAAGCCGCGGACGGCATCGAAGCCCTCGAGAACAGAGGGCTCGCTCCCCCAGAAGTGATAGATCGGCGCAGCGGTCAGGGTACCCATCAGCGCATCGAGCTGGCCGGTGATCTCGTACTCCATGTGGTTGCGCACTTCGGTGAGCAACTGCTTTCGGCGGGGATTCGTTTCTGCGGCTGCGCGCTCTTCAAGAGCCAGCCAGCTCTGATGCGGATTGATCTTGGCCACGATGCACCCGTTCTCCTGCTTGATGTATCTGATGGTGGGCGAGTCGATCGCGGGATTCGCGACGGTCCAGTTTTGAGCCAGCGGCGATTATGGCGCAGATCGGGTTGTCGCACTCCCCTCACGCTGTCAGCTGCATGAGTCACGCTGCACACCCGATCCGCTTACAGACTCGTTTTTGCCGCCGAAAGTGAAACGCTAAGCCCCAGAAACGGGCCCTTGCATTCAACTACGAAGTGCAACACCACCCCGGTGGGGAGAGTGGGCGAGGTGCAGTAGCCTGCGCCGCTCTAACCACCACGTTGGAGTTGCACCATGGCCAATCTGCACCTCACCCAGAACGAACGCTATCAGATCTACGCCTTGCGCAAGGCAGGGCACTCGATTCGCACCATGGCAGCGCATCTCGGGCGCTCACCTTCGACCATCAGCCGGGAGCTGCGGCGCAACCGGGGCCGCCGCGGGTATCGGCCTGCCAAGGCGCACGAGATCGCCTGTCGACGTGCCCTGCGAAGCCGTCGGCAGGTGCGCATCGACGCATCGCAGTGGCAGCTCGTTGAGACGCTCCTGAGACTGCACTGGAGCCCGGAGCAGATCGCCCATCGGACCCGTCTCGAGGGGACACTGTCCATCAGCCACGAGTGGATCTATCGCTATATACGCGCCGATCGCGCCCGCGGTGGTCGCCTGTGGAAACACCTTCGCCAGGCGCATCGTCGGCGACGGCGGTAAGGGACCCGAGGCGCCCGACGCCCGAAAATCAGGGCTCGAATCGGCATCGAGCACCGGCCTGCCCACGTCGAGAACCGTGAGGAACTCGGCCACTGGGAAGGCGACACCATCATCGGCCATGGGCAGAAGGGAGCCGCGGTCACCCTGGTCGAGCGGACCAGTCGCTACACGCGCATTGGTCGGCTGAGCCAACGCGATGCCCGACAGACCGCTACGGTGATCGGCCATCGACTACAGCAATTGAGCGCGCGGGTGCATACGCTGACGCTGGACAATGGCACGGAGTTCGCCCTTCATGGACGTGCCGCCCGCGCACTCAGCGCTGAGATCTACTTCGCTGATCCTTATGCCCCCTGGCAGCGGGGCAGCAACGAGAACACCAATGGGCTGATTAGGCAGTATCTACCCAAGCGCCGGCGCCTCGATGATCTGACCGAGAGCGAGGTCACGCGCATCGAGAAACGGCTGAATCATCGACCGCGTAAGTGCCTTGGATACCGGACGCCACACGAGGTCTTCAACGGGACCCTGACAACCATCACTGTTGCGCTTCGCAGTTGAATCCAAGGCCATTTAAGGCGCGTAAGGCTCAGGAAACAAAGGGTTAGGCTGGTCTGACCCCATGCCTCCAGCGCTCACGCTTTAGCCGATGCCTGCTACACGGGCGAAACGCTCCAACTCTCGTGGGATGTCCGATCCTGCAGGTTGATACGCGATCTGCGTGACCCCCGCGGTTTCCAGTGCCTCCAGGTACTGCTGCCACTGCTCCGCCGTCCGCACCCCGCCCGCGCGTAGCATCCATTCCCCCGTCAGGAGCGGGCGGTCGCGCTCGTTCACACCGATAAGGTGGAGATCATGCAGTGCAAGGTGCCGCTCGTCTCCCGGCATGGCTTCGAGGGCGGCTACCCACTCGGCGCCACCCGGTATCCGCGACAGGTCTCCGCCCATCTCATAGAGCCCGTGGAATGCTACCGCAGCCCCGTGACCCGCTGCGTCGATCACACGATCGCTCGCAGGGTCCTCGCCCTCGCCCAACACGGTCCCAAAGGCCAGGATCACGCACTCAGCCTCGTCAGCCAGCGATGACCGGTCGACTGGCGCAGTAGCGAACACGCCCGTCCCCAGGTCCGCGGCCGTGGCCAGCCCCTTCGGGCCGCCCGTCCCCAGGATGATCGGGATCTCCAGCGAGCCCGCCGGCGCGAAGCCCTCCGGATGCATCATGGCAATCTTGCGCCCTTCCCACTCCACCGTCTCCCGACGCAAGAGCGCCCGGACTGCTGTCACGTATTCGCGGACGAAGCTCCATCGCAGCGGCCGCTGCCCGAAGGTCATTCGCCCGGTGAAGCCTGAGCCTATGGCAACCTGCACGCGCCCGGGCGCCATGTGCTCCAGTTGCGCGATCGCTGCCGCAGTCACCATCGGATGGCGCAGGCTCGGCACCACCACCCCGGGGCCGAGACCGATCCGGCTCGTCCGTTCCGCGCTCAGCGCGAGCGCAACCCACACGTCCGGATAGAGCGCTGGGGAATCGTAGAGCCAGGCACGCTCATAGCCGAGGTCCTCAGCGATTTTCACGTGCTCGGGGGTCGCAAACGAGGTAGCAAAGGCGCACGAAATCTTGAGCATGGTCTTCTCCAAAGGCGGGCATGCGGACAAGAGACACAACAGCTCCCTTTCCTGCCGACCTCGAGCATGCGCAGCGGTTCAGCAGCGGTCAATGACGTTTCCCTCGGATCCACAGCAAGCGGCAGTAGGATCTGGGGTCCGACCAGCCGAAGCGCCAAAACCAGGACCTCGGCGCCTCAAAAGGAGCATTCCAGAATGCTTAGTTCGGCATGCCCGACTAGCACAAGGTTGCGCTGGTTTGTCCGCATACCTGCCGCGACTGACGATACGGCCGACGGTGTTGATTCATCTGGTGCCGGCCACGTTGGTCGCAATACCCGCGTTCACGCTGGATTAGTGCCGCCAGCACATCGGAGGTAGCATGCTTCGATTCATGCCTCCGGAGGGTAAGACGATGCGCGGAGGACTGCTCGCAGGCACTATGGCCTGTCTGCTGCTTGCACTCGAGCAGATAACCACCGACACGAGCGAATCGCGGTGAGTTGCCGGTGGAACTGAGGAGTTCGAGTTTCGCCCCGGAAGATGAGATACCGTCAGAGCACGCGCTCGACGGCGCCAACTGCAGTCCACCGTTGGAGTTCTCGGAGGTCCCCGAAGGAACGCAAAGTCTCATGCTGGTCATGGAGGACATCGATTGTCCGATCGGTGTATTCACGCACTGGCTCGTCTGGAACATCCCGGCGGACGTCCGCGAAATCGACGCCGGCGAGCTACCTCCAAGTGCCGAGATCGGGCTGAACGGTTTCGGTGAGGTGGGCTACAGCGGGCCGTGTCCACCGTCGGGTCGGCATCGGTACCGGTTCGTACTCCTCGCGCTCGGTTGTACTCTGGAGGCGGCCACGTCAGACCGACGCGATCAGGTCGAGGCAGAGGCCGAGGGTCAAGTCCTCGCTCGCGCTGAACTGACGGGCCTGTACACAGCGGCGGACTGACCGCCCACGCAATCGAGGTATACCGAAAAGGTCGTCGATGCCGTCGAGATTCAGACAAGTCAGGCGATCGCTGCGCAGGTTCTTCAGGACCGTGAACTTCACGGTCTTCGGCATCTCGATGGCCCTGGTGCTCGCGTTCGTTCTCTTCGGCGCCGGCTTTCCCCATACCGCCGACAGTTTGTTCCAGACCACCCATGCATTCATCACCGCGACTTTCGGCTGGTACTACCTGCTGACAGTCGGATTCTTTCTCGCATTCTCGCTGTGGCTGATGCTCAGCCGTTACGGCTCGATTCGGCTCGGCCGCCAGGACGAAGCCCCGGAATTCGGATTTCTGGCGTGGTTTTCCATGCTCTTCAGCGCGGGTATGGGAATCGGATTACTGTTCTGGAGCGTTGCCGAACCGATGGTGTACCTCCAGAGCGCACCGATGGGGGACGAACCGGGCTCGGCCGCTGCAGCCGAAACCGCGATGATGCTGACCTTTTTCCACTGGGGCATGCACGCATGGGCGATCTACGTCGTCGTTGCACTGACGCTGGCGTACTTCTCCTTCCGTTTTCGGATGCCCTTCACGATACGCTCGATCTTCTACCCCATATTCGGTGATCGCATTTACGGGCCCATTGGTCACACCATCGACATATTGGCGATATTCGCAACTTTGTTCGGCCTCGCGACGTCGCTTGGCCTGGGCGTCATGCAGCTCAACGCCGGGCTGGAACGTCTTGCCGGCGTCCCGGACAGTGTCTTCGTCCAGCTGCTGCTGATCGGGGGGATCACCGCGATCGCAGTCGCCTCGGTCATCTCCGGCCTCCATCGCGGTCTCAAGTGGCTGTCCGTTTTCAATCTCGCCGTCGCGGCGATATTCATGCTGTTCATCTTCCTCACGGGACCAACGCTGTTCAACCTGCGTTTTCTGGTCGATACCACCGGGCAGTACTTCCAGAACCTGATCCACCTCACCTTCTGGAACGATGCCTTCGGCGGTGCGCAGTTCCAGCGGGAGTGGACGGTGTTCTACTGGGCCTGGTGGATCGCGTGGTCGCCTTTCGTAGGCATTTTCATCGCGCGCGTGTCCCGCGGCCGGACGATTCGGCAGTTCGTAGCGGGCGCTCTGCTTCTGCCGACGCTTTTCATTTTCGTGTGGCTGACGGCCTTCGGCGGTACCGCGCTGCACATGGAGCTGCAGGCTGGTGTTGAAGGTGCGGGTATTGCCGATGCCGATACCACCGCTGCCCTCTTCCAGCTGCTCGGCCACCTGCCTTGGCCCTTGATCTCGTCGGTGATCGCGTGCGTGCTGATCGTGACCTATTTCGTGACCTCCTCGGACTCGGCGACACACGTAGTCGATGCGCTGGTCACGCGCGGCAGCAAACGCTCGCCAACACGTCAGCGGGTGATCTGGGGTATCACCGAGGGTGCCGTAGCGGCAGTGCTGCTTTTCGTCGGCGGGGAGGCGGCATTGCGAAGCCTTCAAAGCGGGGCAATTGCTGCCGGGCTGCCGTTTTCGGTGATTCTGCTGCTGATCTGCTGGAATCTGTACCGTGCGCTGACCCGCGAATTCCGGGTGCCCGGCGCCCGCCGAGCAGCTAACGCGGAGCGCTGACTCTGCTGAAGGGCGGCGCTCACTCGATCGCGGTCAGAGACGCAGGTCGATATAGCTTGAGTCGTCCCTGATCTGGCGCTTCAGGATCTTGCCCGAAGCCGTACGCGGCAGCGGCTCGGGCGATACGTTGATGTAACGGGGCACTTCAAAGCGGGCGAGATGTTCGTGCAGAAAGGCGCGCAGCGCATCCTCGTCCAGTGTGGAGCTGCCAAAGACGGTGGCACCCACTTCCTCACCGAGACGCTCGTCGGGGACAGCGTAGACGGCAGCTTCGTAGACATCGGGGTGCATCAGCAGCGCTGCCTCGACGTGGCCACAACCGATGTTCTCCCCGCCGCGGATGATCAGATCCTTGATGCGGTCGACGATGTACAGATACCCCTCGTCATCCAGATAGGCGACGTCCCCGGTCCGGAACCAGTCACCGTCGACGAACACTTCCGCGTTCACCTCGGGCCGGTTCCAGTAGCCCTGGAACATCGACGTTCCCCGGATCAGCAATTCTCCGCGTTCGCCCGCGGGCAACGTCTGGCCCTGCTCGTCCACCACCCGCAGCTCCAGTACCGCAGAACAGCGTCCTGAACTCGCCGGGTGCTCCAGGTAGTCCGGGCCACCGATGCCGGTACCGATGGCATTCGTTTCCGTCATGCCCCAGCCGGTGTTCGGCAGCGCCTGCGCGAACGCGGACTCGATCTGCCGGACCTGTTCCGGCGCCCGTGGCGCGCCGCCGCCGCCGACGGTAAGCAGAGAGCTCAAGTCCCGCCGGGTGGCGCGCGCAACGCGGATCAGATCGCCGGTCATGGCAGCCGGCGCCGTCACCGAGGTGATGCGCTCCTTCTCGATCAGCGCCGCGGCCACCTCCGGATCCCAGCGGTACATGGAAACCATCTTGCGCTGACCGCGGTAGGACTGCAGATAGACCGCATGGGACCCGGTGACATGAAACAGCGGTACGGCGAGCAGGGTCGCGGGCTGCTGAGCCAGGGGCGGCGCAGTGACGCCGGTGGCCAACGCACTCGCTGCCAGATCGAGCTCCCATGAAAACAGTGCGCTCAAAATGTTGCGGTGACTCGATACGACGCCCTTCGGGTGACCAGTGGATCCAGACGTATAGAAGATGGTGGCCGCGTCCTCAGGGTCGACCCCAACGTCTGGCATCTCCAGCTCGTTACGCGCGGCCAGTAGGTCGGCAAGAGTGGGCACGCCGGCCGGCGAACTGGCCGGGCGCACCGCGATGACAGCGAGGTCCGGCAGCGGCGGGCACTGGGCGAGGCGGTCGAGTCGCTCCTGATCGGCAAACAAGATGCGGGCGCCGCAGTCCTCGAGCCCGTAGTGCATTTCTTCCGCCTGCCACAGCGCATTCATGGCCACGGCGATGGCGCCGATGGACGTGGCGGCCATGAATGCGGTGACCCACTCGGGGTAGTTGCGCATGGAGATGGCGACCCGGTCGCCCTTGCCGATGCCGTACTGCTCGATGAGGAGGTGGGCGATTCGCGCCGCCTGCCGCTGCGTCTCGGCGAAGGACAGCCGCTCATCCTCGTAGACGAGGAACGTGGCGTCGGTGGCCGCCTCGGCAAACAATTCCCGCAGCGAATCCGGGGCGTTCACGAACACCTTCAGGTTCCGCCCATTGATCGTACGGCTGGCCAGCTCGTAGGTCTCGCCGGGACCGGTGAGCCGCGCGAGTGCTTCGTCTCGGGTCATGGTCGTCATGGCCAATGAACTGCCCTCGCGTCTGTGCGTCGCTCTTGGCGACATCTGTACCACGAACCGGTGCTCCGTCTCGCCCTCCGTTTCGCCACCAGAGCGTGACATCGAACTCGACGGCCCCGGCTTGGCCGGGAGCAATTCACTTCAGGTCCAACGGTCGATAGTAGTCCTTACCCTGTCTGACATACTCGTCCCTTAACTTAAGGAACGTTTCACCGGCCGATCCCTCTTCTGACAGCGTGAGGTTTTGCCGGAAGAAGTTGATGCTGTCCGGGTTCAGAGACCGAGCCAGGTTCCAGTACCGCTCGGCCTTCTCCTTGCGGCCGTGCTGTCGAAACAGGTTGCCGAGCACGAAGGCTGCGTCTGCCCGCTTCTGATCAGCACTGAGTTCGCGAATGTTGCCGGTCACCGCATCAGGCGGCTGCACGTACTCGCTCGCAGCCCCCTTGGCTGCCCAGTCCTTGACCGCCGGCGCATAGGCGTCGGTGCCGAACTGGAACTTCTGATCGCCATCACCGATTTCATGCAGCTTCGCGTAGGTGCCCTCGTCGATCCGGACGATTCTTCCCTCTTCGTTCACCCACGCAGCCGACGGCACATTCACGAAGTGAAAGGCGCTGCTGATGATGTGGTTTTCGTCCACGACCTGGACATAGGTGGGGTTCGCTGCGTCGAAAATCGGGCCTGCAACGGCCTCGCCGCCAGTATCTTCCGCCGCGGAAATGATGACGAAATTCGGATCGCTGATGTCTTCCAATATGCGTTGCCACACGGGCACGTCAAATTGGCATCCTCACCAGGAGGACCAGGTCACGATCAGGGCTTTCCTGCCCCTGAAGTCCGACATTCGCACGACGTTGCCTTGACGGTCCGTCACCTCGAAGTCCGGCGCCATGGCGTCGACCATCATGGATTCACGCTTGGCGGGGATCTCACCGAAACTCCAGACCCGATCCTCCTCGTCAGCCACATAAGGTTGCTCGAGAAGATCGGCGAATGCGATCAGATCGAACCATTGCCTGCCGTCCCGCTCCACGAAAAACCGATCGTTCAACGGGATGCACATGGCCTCATAGCAGGCACCTTCCGGCTTCAACTCGAATCCGTTCACGCGGGAAAGGTCTTCGGGCCTGATGAGCAACCCATCTCCGCTGCCCGTTTCATCGAGGCGGATCGTGTTGCCCTGATAGAGCACAGTCGTCTGACCTTCTGCGTGAATGGGTGTTTCGTCGAACGGGTGTCGAAGTTCTGGATAAGCCATGAAGTTCCTGGCCATGGGACTCGCCTTCTGTGGTGTCAGGAGACCTTGATCCTAGCCCATGCAACCCCGTTCCTGCATGACCGCGCGACAGGCGCTTGCGAGGATCAACACTTCTGAACGCTGGCGCTCCTGCAAGAGTTCCAGCTCAGGCGCAGCAAAACTGGGACTGGAGCCGGAGTCCATGCACAAGCCATGATTCCCACCGCGCCACGGTGACCCGGGCAGCACAACAGGCCACTGCCGGCTGCTGCCAACTTCTCCTCTCTCATCCGCCGGACCGCAATCGCCGAAGGGGGCACACATGCGAACAGAAGTTGCTGAACAGATCGAAGCCCAAATGCAGATTTTCGCGCCGCTGATTGTGGAGCCCGATGGCGTGCGCCTTTACCGCGACGAATTGGACGAGGTCCCGGTGGAGTGGACCGAACCGATTGATGGGCCCAGCGATCCACAGCGCGTGGTGTTGTACCTGCACGGCGGCGGCTACTCCAGCGGCCTCGCGGCTTGGGCGCGGCGGGGCACGGCGCGGCTCGCGCTTGGCCTCGGCTGCCGGGTGGTGGCACCTGACTACCGGCTGGCACCGCGCTTTGCTTTTCCCGCCGCCCACGAAGACGTGCTGGCGGTGTACAGACATCTGATCGACGCTGCTGGCTACGCACCGGAAAACGTTGCAGTGGCTGGCGATTCCGCCGGAGGAGCGCTGGCGGTGTCGCTGTGCGCGGATTGCCGAGACGCAGGCCTGCCGATGCCAGCCTGTGCCATCACTAACTCACTTTGGGCCGATCTGGCACTGCACACGCCGTCGCTGGACGATCCGGTGCGCAATGGTTTCGATATCCGCCGGGAGATGGTGGAACTCCTCTCGGCCACGTTGCTCCGGACCGGCGATATCGATCCGAAGGACGGTCGCCATTCGCCCGTGTATCGCGATCTCGGCAGGCTGCCGCCGCTGCTGGTGCAGGCCGCGGGACGCGACGTCTGCCACGACGACAGCATCCGGCTGGCGGCCACAGCACGTGCAGCCGGCGTGTCCGTCACCGTCACCGAATACCCTGATGCTGAGCACATCTGGATCCTCAACGGACCCTGGCGGATCGAGTATCCACAAGACTATCCGCAAAACCCAGCGATCCGCTGGGTCGACTGCGGTGCCGAAGCGCCGGAGGCCGTCCTGGCAATGGATGAGATGGTGGCGTTCATCCGTGAGCACACGGGCGATTTAAGCTACAGCAAGCAGGAGAATTAGGGGGTTGAGTTGATCTGACCCCGTCTCGGTCAGCTCTACAAGAACAGGGCTACCGCGGCCGACACCGCCAGCAGGGCGAAGATGATGATCCAGATGCGCCACTGGCCGCTCGGCTCGTAGCGCGGCGCCTCGGTGGGCGGCACCTTCTCGGTACCGCCCGGCGCGACGATCTCGCTGAAGCGTTCGAAGAAGTCGTCCCCCATCTTTCGTATCGCCCCGTCCACCAGGCCCGAACCGACCTGGGCCAGCTTGCCGCCGACGCTGCCGTTGACCTCGTAGAAAAGGCGCGTGCCATCCGCGGTGTCCTCGAGGCGCACGTCCGCGATGCCTCTGGCGTGCCCGGCGGCGCCGCCCTTGACGTCAGCATTGAGGCGATAGGACTCGAGGGGCTGGCTGTCCGTGATTTCCAGATCAGCGTCGAATGTGGCGCTCACGGGTCCAATTCGGGCCTTCACGGCGGCCTGCCAGAAAGTATCGGTGACGCGGGTGAGGGACTCACAGCCATCGATGGCGCCCGCGAGAACGTCGGGATCGTTGAGCGCCTGCCAGACGACTTCCCGCGGCGCCTTGATCAGATACTCACCCGACTGCTGCACCGTACGCATCCTTCCAAGGGGATCAGAGACTGTTGCATGATCGGCAGGCCCCATCAAGCGTGCGCCTCGGGTCCCGTCCAGCCGACCCTATGCTTGCCCTGTTTCGGGACTCTGAAGCCGCTATTTTGTGATCCAATCAGCTCGCCAAGGATTCATGACCGCGATCTTGGACATAAAAACGCGCGATTGATCCTCGAGTCGGTGATCAACCTCAGCAAGGCTTCTAAAGCGATCAAAGCGATACGCTCACAGGCTCGATGCGATTACGGAAATGCGGGCTGCAACAGGTGATCCCGTTAAGGCTGGAGTCCGTTCGACCTCACTTTGGCGCGAGGGCCGGTGAATATTGGGGATTGCAGTATTGAGCGGGAAGTCCGCCTGAAAGCGATGAAAGCGATGCGGCTGAGGGTCATAAACGTCCGAAAATTCGCTGATCGAATTTCGCCTCCACGGTCCGGGTAGACACAAGGAAAAAAGATTTGAAGACGCTTTTGCCTTGGTGTTACATGCAAGGCAGTACTCAATGCCGAAACGCTAAGCCAAGCAGGGGGTCGTCATGTTATCCAGCAGATCTCTGGGCAGTGCAGCAGCGCTGCTTCTCATCTCCGCAGTCGCCCACGGCGGCCCTTCCGCACTCAGTCTCGACGACATGGATCGCATCACCGCCGGATCGGCGGCTCAGCTCAGCGCGAGCGGTGGTGCGATCGTCGGCAACGATTCGTCGGCCACTCTCACCTCCTCCGGCGACGTCAGTCTCGACGACGCCGCGCAGAGCAACGCGCGGGCCATGAACATGGTCAACGCCGCGGAGAGCACGGTCGCGAACGGCGTCAACGTCTTCGACGGACGCTCCGGCAACGGCGCCGATCTCGGCGAAGGGACGCAGTTCAACGTCACGCAGGAGAACCAGATCAGTCAGGAGCAGCGGCGCGTGGCGTCGGTTCCGTTCTACGAGCGCAGCGAAGCGAACGTGGATCGGATCCTGGAGGAGTCGGGATCAGCGAGTTCGTCCCTCGACCTTTCCAGCATGGATCAGATCACTGATCTGCATACGCAGACGCAGTCCAGGAGCAACGAGAGCTCCGGAAGCGTCGATGCCCTGTCGACGATTCTCGGCCAGGAAGTGCAGGCAGGCCGTGGCCTTTCCGGTGCAGGCGAACTCGAGGTCGACTTCGTGGCAGGCCGCTTCGATCTTACCGTGGGTGGTGGTGTGACCGCAGGCTCGGCCGAGTTCGAGGGTGAAGTCACCATCGGTCTGGAGCTGCCTCAGTTCAATGTGCAGCTGCAGGGCGCTGGGTGTGCCGTTCAGAACGGCTCCTGTGAATCCACCGGCAGCTTCGAAGAGCTGATCGAGGAAGTCCGCGACAATTCCACGCTGTTCACGCTGGAGGAGACGAGTTCTGCAGAGGAAACCTTCAGCAGTTCCCTGGACGAGCGCATCCGTGCACCGTTCACCCTCGAGAACGCCCAGGCGGAGTACATCGTGGTCGACGACTCCGACTTGAGCGTGGTCTCCAGCTACATCGTCGCGCTGACGGGTGGCGCGCAGGCTGACGTTCGCGGCATGAACATCGTCAACGCAGCCGGCAGTGCGGTCGCCAATGGCGTCAACGTAGCCAGGCAGGACGCCGGCTCGCTGAACATCGGTGGCGGCGGCCCGGTGCTCAACCTGACCCAGTCCAACGTCATCAACCACAGCCGCTGACCCTCGCGCCGGCCGCGTGCACATGCGCGCGGCCGGCAGGCAACGCTGACTGCCCGTCATGAGCGGGTAGCCGGAGTGCGTCCATGCGCGAACTCACGCGTCATCCGGGCAAGATGCAGGTCGCCTGCTGTGCGATCGGGCTTGCGTTCAGTGCCGCTGCGATGGCGGGACCGCGCGCGCTCGACGATGCCGACCTCGACCGTGTTTGGGCGGGCGGGCTCGGCACCCCGGCCAGCCAGACGGCGACCGTCCCGCCTGCCGCCTCGGATTCGCAGCGAAACGACCGCGGTCAGACCGGGCCCGACGCGGGGTCCGGAAGCGCCCCGGCGAGCAGCGAAGATCGGACCTCTCCGAGGCCGATCGGGCGCGATGCCGTCGTGGCGCGCGACGGCCGCCTCGACCTGAGCACGGAGGCGGCCGTCCGGCTCGAAGGGGGTGCCCAACAGCGCATTCGCGCCGCCAATGTCAGCAACGCCGCCGCTGCGGACGTGATCAACGCCGCCAACGTCTTCTCCGGCGCTGCCGCCGGGCCGCTCCCCTGGAGCCTGGGACTCGTCCAGGAGAACATCCTGACGCAGACCGAGCAGGTCGGTGCGCGTCTCGAGCGTCTCTCCATCATCGGGGCGGACGTCGTCCGCGACGACGCCATCTCGTTCTCGCGCCAGGACGGTTTTCAGCGCAACGTCGTCGATTCGGTGCGCGACGCGACCAGCTTCCGCAGTGTGGAAACCCTCGCATCCGACGTAGCGATTCCTTCGTTCCGCCCGCTGACGGACCTCACGATCCGGCCCGAGGTCGGAACGCCGGAGGTCTTCGAGCTGCCTGGCTTCAGCTTCGATCTGAAGACCACCATCGGTGTCGGCGATCTGAGCGGCACCTTCGGCGTCGGCGCCGATGTCGGTCCGACCGAACTCGGTGTCCCCCAGGTCGTATTCGGTGAGCTGAGGCTCGAAGGCGACGATGTGGTCATCGCGCCAGGCAGCTTCACGGTGCCGCAGATCTCGCTGCCGGACGTGAGCGGCGAAATCTGCTTCGTCGACTGCGCCAGCGGCACGGTCCGCTTCGACACTGTCGAGGCGACGACCCTCACCCTGCCGATCCCGGAAACCCGCTTCGAAGGTGGCAATCCGTTTCAGGACTTCGACATCCAGATCGGACAAGGCATTGCGGCCACCGGTAGCGGCAGTTTCGCCTTCGGGGGTCCCCGCGCCACCGTATCGGCAAACCTCTCGCTGTCCCTGCCGGGGCTCCGTGACGAAAGCCTGGAACTGCGTCTGTTTCCGAACCTCGACTTTCTCGACCGGTCGATTCCAATTCCCGGCGTGTCGGTGAGCGACGTCCTCTCGAGCCTCGGGGACTCCACCACCGTGACCATCGACCTCCCCGATATCTCGCTGCCCGATCTCAGCTTCGACATCACGCTGCTCGACTTCGCTTCGGACCCCATTGCGCTCGACTTCGGCTTTTCCGGCAGCATGGAGGACGCGGTGCTCTGCATCGCCATCATCTCCACCGACTGCGGCACGCAGTCCTTCTTCAAAGACGAGGTGTTCGTTCGCGACGACAGCCGCATGACGATGGCCGAAGAGTCGCGTTCTTTCAACGAGGAGTACTCCGAGCGCCGCGTAGTCCAGCGGCGGGTCGGCGCAGAGCTGCGCGACGCCGAGGCGGAACTCATCGCCATGTCGGGAGCGCGCGCCGATGTCGAACACTACAGCGTCGTCTTCGTCAGCGACGCAACGCAGATCGGACTGCGCGCCCTGAACGCCGCCAACGTCACCACCGCCATGGTCGGCAATTCGGCCAATGTGTTCCGTACACCGTCCCAACGGTTGGGAAGTGGCGCGCCGGCCGCGGCGAACCTCAGTCAGACCAACGTGTTCGTGCAAGGATTCCGCTGAGGCGGGTGGAGGTATCCGATGACAGGACGACTCGTCGCGCTCGCGACCGTGGCCGCCCTCTGCTGCGTCAGCCACGCCCAGGCCGGGCCGCGCCTTCTGAGCGAGGGAGAGCTCGATCAGATCACCGCCGGTGCCAGCGGTGAACGCCCGGAACAGATCGCCGCGATCGATGCCTTCAAGATGACGCAGCGCGGGACCGCCATCGAGGCCACCGGGTCGTTCGAGGTGCTCAACCCGCAGACGCTGAACATGCTCATGCTCAGCGATCAGGCACAACAGAACCTCAGTGCGCTGATCAACATCAACTCCGCGGGCGCGCCGGTGAACGTGCTGCTCAACCTCAACGTCAACGTCAATTCCGAAGTGGGCTCCCTGCAGCAGTTCAACATCAACGGCTCTCCCGGTCAGCTTTCGGTGACGCCCGGGGCCAGCCCCTGATGCTGCCGGGAACGCGATCGCTCTTCATCGTCCTGGCGGTCGTGACCCTTGCCGGTTCGAGAGCGGAAGCCACCGCGCTTGCCACCATGGCGGGACGGGTGGAAGTCGGGGTCGCGAGCTTCCGCGAACTGCGCGAGGCGCGCCTGGTCCGCCAGGGCTGGGATATCAGCTGCGGTTCCGCCGCACTCAGCACCATCCTCACCTACCATTTCGATGACCCATACACCGAGGCCACCATTGCGCTGAGTATCCTGCGCAACACCGACCCGGAACGCGTGCGTGCGCGCGGCGGCTTCTCGCTGCTCGACCTCAGCCGCTTCGCCGAGGCCGTCGGCTACCTGACCCGCGGCTATGGCGAGATGACGCTTGCAGATCTCGAACAGCAGCCGGTGCCGGCGATCCTGCCGGTGCGATTCCGCGACTACGATCACTTCGTGGTTTTTCGGGGTCGGGCCGGTGATCGCGTTCTCATCGGCGATCCCGCGTTCGGCAATCTGACCTTGACACTCGCGCAGTTCGAGGAGGCATGGAGCAGCGGCATCGGCTTCTTCGTCTATGCGGATGAGCAGCAGGCGGCGCTGCGCGGCGCCGAGACGGCGAGCCCGTTGGACCCGAACGCCCTGAACGTGCTGCTGCCGAACACCGACTACATCCAGCGCATCAGCCGCGGCGCCGGCCCGGTGCCGCCGACGCGGCGCGTGCAACCCCGTCTGCCTGGATCATGAGGGCTCGCGCGCGCTACGTCGGGGCGCTGATCGTCGCAGCGCTGCTCGCGGCCTCGGTCGGTGCTGAGACCGACAGATCGACCGCGCGCCTGGAGGATGAGATCGCGGAGCTGCGGCGGGCGCTGCTGGCTCGGGACGAAATGATCCGCAATCTGCTCGAGCGGCTCGAGGCACTCGAGCAGCGCGTGACTGCAGGTGAGACGGCGCCGCCGCAGGAGCCCGTCGCGCCGGCCGACGACGAGACTCGGCGTGCGGAAGAGGCCATCGCCGCCGCTGCTGCCGAAGAGCGACGGGAACAGGAGCGTCTGGTGCGCGCGGCCTTCGAACAGACGCTCATCGATCGTGGCGGGCTGCTGCTGCCGCCGCGCACGCTGGAGGTGGAGCCGAGCCTGTCCTTCGTTTCGAGCTCGTCGGATCGCATCGTCATAGACGGCTTTACCATCCTGCCGGTCCTGGTGGTCGGTGACATCGTCAACGAGCGCATCCGCAGCGAGATCGTGCAGAGCACGGCCACCTTCCGTCTCGGCCTCCCCTTCGATCTTCAGCTGGAGGCGCGGATTCCCTACGGTTTTCAGCGACGGCGGACGGTGACTGCCGAGAACGAGGAACGACGCGAGGACAATCTTGGACTCGGGGACGTGGAACTCGGTATCTCGCACCAGCTCGTCCGCGGCGGCGGCTGGGTGCCGGATCTGCTCGCCAGCTTCCGCTGGAAGACCACCACCGGCGACGATCCGTTCGACGTCGAGGACCCTCGGCAGCTTTCCCTCGGCAGCGGATTCGACAGCTACTCCGCCTCCATGACGGCGGTGCGCGTCGCCGACCCGGTGGTCTTCTTCGGCGGTATCTCCTACACCTATAACGACGCGGTGAATGCCGAGGTCGGCCGCTTCAACAGCGGGAACACCCTGGGCGGTCAGCTCGGGCTCGCGATTGCACTCAACCTGGACACGTCGGTGAGCTTCGCGTTCGACCAGCAGTTCACGGCATCGAGCAAGCTCGACGGCGAACGCCTGCCCGGCTCATCGCTGGTCACCGGGACCTTCGCCGTCGGCGCCTCCTACTCCCTTTCACCGGACCTGACGCTCGACTTCGGCGTTCGCATCGGCGTCACCCAGGACTCCCCGGACGTCCAGGTCACCTTCGGCATGCCGGTCCGCTTCCGCCTCTAAGAGGCCCAGAAAGCGCATCGGCGTCAGACCGGGACAACCTCGTGGTGATACCGGGACAGGTGCCGGGCAGCGCTTCACCGCAGCTCAGCCTTCCCCTCTCCTGATGCTGCAGGGGTTGCCAGGTTGCGAAAAGACGGCGGCACTTGCATTCAAAGCTTGAGGCAGGCTGCCCCCTCATTCAGGGGTGCGGCCAATGACCGCCGGCAGCGCCATGTGCATAAGAAAGTGCGGGACCGGGTGCCATGGCGCGATGAACGTCTCGACGATCCGGAAGCCGAGTTTCGAGTACACGTGCACCGCACGTTCGTTCGATACCTCGGGGTCGATCACCGCGTCGCTCGCATCCGACAAGCAATTCGTGAGGAACGCGCGAAGCATTTCGGTGCCGTATCCGTGCCCGGTGTCGGCGGGATCGCCGACGAAAACGTCAATCGAGAAAGCCGTACTCCCTCTGAAAGGGACCGCGGCGTATCGCGTCTCGGTCACCTCTACGCGCGAGCTCAAAACATAAGCGAACGCGCATCCATTGCGGTAGGCGATCGTATGGGAAGTCTCGACCGCACCGCCAGAGAGTAACAAGTCAAGCGACTCGAGCGTGTACCCGTAGCCGTCCCCGTGCAGCCACTCGGCGATGTGTGGGCGCGCAAGCCACGAGAGGATCAGCGGTTTCTGGTCTGGCCGGACCGAACAGAATTCAAAGGCGTTCATCGACGACTCGCACCATAACCGTTCCAGTGATTGTCACTGCCACGGAGCTTGGGGGAAACATGACTCTAAGGTCGAAAATTCTCGCCCTTGAGGGTCCCATGGGGCGGGGAATCCTGGACAGGCACTGGAATGGCAGCATGATCACGCGCGCGATCGAAGCTCGCAGCCGCCGCCTGAATGCGGCCGTCGGCGGCGAGGATCTGCGCCCGTAACAGATGGAACTGATGCTCGTCGTCGTGCATCCGGATGGCTCGATCGACGGCCGCCAGCGCAACGTCCATTCGCCCACTGGCGAACGCGCGCTCTGCCTCGAAGTAGTGGTAGTAGGGATTGCGCTGTCGGTGCCTGTGCAGCTGCTGCTCGTATGCACCTGCCGAGGCGTGTTCGCCCAGCTTCCGGTAGAGCCGCACCAGGTTGCTCATGGCGGGTTCATGGCCGGGTTCGGACCTCAACGCGCGGTAGTAGGCACTCTCCGCATAATCGAGAGCGCCCCACGGCATCGGAGACGAAAGCCTGCATTTCTTCGTCGAGACCGAGGAGATCGTGTTCGGGCAGATCACTGGAAACAATGCTGTCGTCGAACCACAGCGACCCGGAAAGCAAATCTGGTTCGGTAGCCAACCCGTTCGGCTCGGGCAATCGGGACGAGCCCGCGCAACCGCCCAGGACACACACGAGAGCCAACAGCCGGATCACGGCGGGCGATCGCATAGGCACAACCTCTACCGCTCGGGAAGACCGAAGACGCCGAACGGAACTCTTTGAAAGCTTCCTCGGCCCCATCGACTCGTGTCAAGTTAGGCCGCGAGGACACCGTCGCCTGCCGCGGCGCGAGGCCTTCCGCAGTAGGCCAGCACACGGCATGGTGTACTCTGCCACGGACCTCGATTCGATGATGCCGCAGCGAACGCAGTGTTTTCAGGAGAACCACGATGGCCGACTATCCCAATGCCCGGTACCTGGTCACCGCCAAGGCCCTGGCAGAGCAGACTTCAGCCTCCGATATGCGCGTCGTCGACGCCACGGTGTTCCTGCATCCGACTGAGAGCGGCTATCGTGCCGAGAGCGGTCTCGATCGCTACCGCAGCGGCCACATTCCGAACGCTGTGTTCATGGATTTGATCCGAACTTTCTCGGACACCTCCACCGGGCTCGGATTCTCACGTCCTCAGCCCGACGTCCTTGCAGCAGAGCTTGGAAAACTCGGCATCAGCGAAACCGATCGGGTGGTGATCTACTCAAGCGGTCACGTCATGTGGGCGACCCGCGCCTGGTGGCTGCTGCGCTACGTCGGGCACGAGAACGTAGCCGTTCTAGATGGCGGACTGCAGGCCTGGGATGCGGCCGGACTGCCCCTCACGACGGACGAACCTTCGCACCCGCCAGCCACCTATCGCGCGACACCCAGACCGGAGCTGTTCGTAGACAAGGACGATGTGGTGCGCAGCATCGGCGCAACCGGCGTCTGCACCATCAACGCGTTGTCACCGGAGGTCTACGCGGGCACCGGCGACATGCACTACGGCCGGCGCGGACACATCCCCGGCAGCCTTAACGTGCACTACGATGCGCTGCTCGACCGCGGACATTTCAAGCCGGCTA